>CAYPDL010000070.1:0-11014 GCA_964409475.1 uncultured Desulfobacteraceae bacterium
AACCGAACAGGTCGCAATTCTTCAGGTCTGTATCTGAAAGGTGTGCGCATGAGCCCATCGATAATGAGAGAAATCAGTTGCCGGATTACGCGAACCTTACTGATGTATGTTCGCGAGGCCAACAACGGTTCCCTTGGCAACCTTTTAGATGGACTGGAGTTTGATGAAGCCTACCTCTTAGACCCTAACAACTGGGTCTCACACGCGTTTTTGCAGGTTCTCTACCATCGAATGGTCCATATGCTCGGCGACGAAAACGCGGTCTATAATATGACGCTCGCCTCCAAGCGTTTTCAGTCGCTCGGCATCCTGGATCGGATTGCACGGCTGCTCGGGAACCCAAGGCTCATCTATTCCCAGGCCCCTAAATATAATAAAATCCTAAAGTTGAACGGGGACGTCTACATCCATGAACTGGGGGACTCGTGGGTGCTTTTGGAAGACCGATATCATGACAGTGCACAGAAAACCCGTTATGACTGTGACTACACACGAGGGGTACTGGCCGGGATACCGACCATATTCGACATGCCGGTTGCGCACGTGGAAGAAATCGAATGCCAGGTGTCGGCCGAGACGTACGGCACCAGGATATGGCCGGACGCCCCTGCCTACGGATGTAAAGGATGTCTATACCGCGTCCGGTTTGATCCCCACAGCAGGGCCCCATTCTGGAAGCGCCCATTCCGCCGACAACAAATCTACCGTAACGCCATACAGGATCTTCTGGATTCTAATCAGAGAATTCAAGAAAAATATGATGAGGTCAAAAAGCTCGCATCCGAGCTGGAGGCAGTCAATAAACAACTGGTCGAATCCAAAGAGCAACTGGAATCCAAAACGGCTGATTTAGAGGCCTCAGAGCGTAGATACCGACTTTTGGCGGAAAATGTGACGGACATTATCTGGACCCTCAGCCTGGAAACCATGCGGTTCAACTATGCCAGCCCGTCGATCCGGAGGATTACCGGGTTTACGCCGGAAGAGGCCATGGAAACACCCTTGGAAAAGACATTAGCGCCCCAATCGATGGAAAAAGTTGCAGAGGCCCTGCAGGAGGAGTTGGCCAGAGAGGCAAAAGGCAATGCTGACCCGAACAGGTCCAGGACCATGGAATTTCAGCAATCGTGTAAAGACGGCACCTACGCCTGGGTCGAAACGAAAATGACGTTTATCCGGGATGAACAAGGACGGCCGGTGGGGGTCCAGGGTGTTTCACGCGATATCGCAGAGCGCAAGCGGGCCGAGGAAGTATTGAGCGCCGAGAAGGAACGCCTGAGAGTGACGTTACAAAGCATCGGTGACGGGGTGATTACCACGGACCGGAACGGACGCATTACCCTCATTAACCCTATCGGCGAGAAGCTCACCGGTTATGCTGAAACAGAGGCCCTTGGGAAGCCCCTGCAAGAGGTCTTTAAGATAATCGACGATGGGGCCGATCAACTGGACGACAGCCCTGTGCATCGGGGAATCGACAGCGACCAGGCTATCGGCTTGGCCAATGATACCGTTATGATTGGTAAAAATGGCAGAGAATGCATCATTGCACACAGCGCCGCACCCATATTGGATACGGAAAGGCGTACCATCGGGTCGGTGCTGGTATTTAGGGACATAACCGAGAACCGAAAAATGGAAAAAGAGATTTCAAAGATCGAAAAACTTGAATCAATAGGGGTGCTTGCAGGTGGTATTGCACACGATTTCAACAACTTTTTGTCCGGGATTATCGGGAATCTGTCTTTAGCAAAACTGGACATCGATCCGGCCGACAAAATTTTTTCAAGATTGGAAAAAATGGAAAGGGCCGCCTTGCTCGCCAAAGATCTGACTCAACAACTCCTTACCTTTTCCAAGGGGGGCGACCCGATAAAACGACCGACCCAATTAACGGATCTGATAAAGGAGTCGGCCATATTTGCCTTGAGGGGTTCGAGTATCCGGTGTGATTTTTTCTTTCAGCCGGATTTGCTTTCTTCGGAAGTTGACGAAGGTCAGATATCGCAGGTCATCCATAACCTGATCCTTAATGCCGTTCAAGCCATGCCCGAGGGCGGGGTGATTCAAGTGCGGGGAGAAAACATCCATCTCTCTCCCAATAATGAACTGGCGCTTGCGGAAGGCGAATACGTGAAATTGACCATTCAAGACCAGGGGACGGGTATAAAAAAACAAGACATCAAAAAGGTCTTTGACCCCTATTTTACAACCAAGCAAAAAGGGAGCGGGCTGGGGTTGACCGTGGTGTATGCCGTCATCGATAAGCATAAGGGCCGGATCACAGTCGACTCGGGGCTTGGATCAGGAACAAAATTCAGCATATATTTACCGGGCGTCCCTGGAATGAAGCGTGAGCCCGAGGCTGCTAAACGGCTTATAAGATCAGGCGTTGGCAAAATATTGGTTATGGACGACGAAGACTTCATCCAAGAGGTTGCATCGGAAATGCTGAAACAAATGGGATATACGGCAACGCCGGCAAAAAGCGGCGAAGAGGCGATACGGGCATACACGGAGGCGTTACAATCAGGCCGGGCATTTGATGCAGTGATACTGGACTTGACCGTTCCAGGGGGCATGGGGGGCAAAGAAACCATAAAGGCCCTTTTGGAAATTGACCACGATGTTAAAGCCATCGTATCAAGTGGGTATTCGAATGATCCTGTTATGTCAAATTACAGCCGGTATGGGTTTCGAAATGCCTTGAAAAAGCCGTATCGAATGGGAGAAATGAGCGAAGCCTTGGATTCCATTTTGGGAAAACCGCCAACACCTTGAAAGAGAAATCCAAATCGCAATAGAATAGCACCCGCCGCAACCGTCGAGCATGACGCAGATCTCGACAACCCATTACAAAATCTCCACTCCTCAGACGTCCATAGCCATCGTCCTGAAACCCGGTCGTCCCACACCGGCCGTTTAAAATGGCGGGCCTTGCCCCAAATAATCGTTGCAAGGAGGATTTTTTCCTTGACTGAATAAAAAATATTCAGTTATATGAATATGCATCAGGTACCTGAACAGCCTTTAATGGCAGGGGAGTAAGCCTTGGGCATTGCGGAAAGAAAAAAGCGCGAAAAAGAGACGCAGCAGCGGATGCGCCGCAAACAGATCCTGGATGCCGCCAAACGCGTCTTTCATACCAGGGGATTCAGCGGCGCCACTGTTGAGGATATCGCCAAAGCGGCCGAACTGAGTCCTGCGGCCCTCTACCTCTATTTCAAAAACAAAGACGACATCTATGTTTCCCTCAACCTTCAGCTCTTAGAATACCTCTCCAGCAAACTCGAAAACCTTTCCCTACAACAAGACATCGATGCACAGGAAAAGACCGCGGTCCTGAAGGATCTCCTTTACGATGTCTACCATTTCGACCCGCTCATCCTGATCAACATCTTTCATCTCCAGGCCAGCGACGGCCTCGAGAACCTGCCGCCGGAGCGGCTTTCCCAGCTCAATGCATTAGCCGGCAAAAGCCTCCGGAGCCTGGCCAGAATATTTGACCAGGGAAAGGCCGAGGGTCGCCTCGCGGACTATCCTTCCATCGCCCTGGCCGATATCGTATGGATCATCTTTACGGGCGCGGTCCTATGGGAAGAGAGCAAGCGAATGATCAATCCCGACAAGAATTACCTGAAGCCAACCCTCGACATCGCCCTCGACATTTTCAGAAAAGGGATTATGAACCGATAACACAGGCTGACAGGCCTTCCCATGAGCCACGTACAAAGAGAAGACGAAGCGGTCGTCCGCATCCGGCGCCTCTCCCTCAAATTCGGGGGATTGCAGGCCCTAAGCGATATATCCGTAGATGTCCATAACGGAGAGATCCTGGCCATCATCGGTCCCAACGGGGCGGGCAAGACCTGTTTCCTGAACTGCATCAACGGCTTCTATCACCCCTACGAGGGAGAGATCCTTTATCGCGGCAGGGACCTGACCCGCCTGAAACCGCACCGGATCGCATCCTTAGGCATCGCACGGACATTCCAGAACATCGAACTCTTCTCCGGCCTCACGGCCCTGGACAATCTCATGTCGGCCCGGCACATCCACATGAGGCACGGGGCCCTTCTGGGGTGCCTCTTTTTCGGTCCCACCCGGCAAGAGGAGATCGCCCACAGGGAGCGGGTGGAAGAGGTCATCGACCTCCTTGAAATGGAATCCATCCGCAAAAAAACGGTCGGGTCCCTCCCCTATGGTCAGCGAAAAAAGGTGGATCTGGCCAGGGCCCTCTGCATGGACCCCTCCATCCTCCTCCTGGATGAACCCATGGCCGGGATGAACGTGGAGGAAAAGGAAGACATGGCCAGGTTTATCCTGGATGTCTATGAACTCAAGAAGATCCCCATTGTCCTGATCGAACACGACATGGATGTGGTCATGGATATCTGCCATTGGATCGTGGTGCTGGACTTCGGCCGCAAACTGGCAGAGGGCCGGCCGCAGGAGGTTAAGGATAATGAGCGGGTCATCCGGGCCTATCTGGGGGAAGAATAGATGAAACAGAACGAGGCGCCATCACCATGACCCTGGACACACTGCCCAAAATCCTGAGGGAAAATGCACGGAAGTACGGCGGCCGCAGAGTGGCCATGCGGGAAAAGGACCGGGGCATCTGGAAAGAGTTTACGTGGGAAGACTATTTTCTCACGGTCAGGCGCTTCTGCATGGGCCTGGTCCATCTCGGGCTTCAGCGGGGCGACAAGGTGTCCATCCTGGGGGAAAACAAGCCGGAATGGTTCTGGGCCGAGCTGGCGGTCCAGTCGGCCGGCGGTGCGGCCGTGGGCATCTTCACGGACTGCCTGCCCGAGGAAGTGAAATTCTATGCAGGGCATTCAGACTCTGTCTTTGCCGTGGTGCATGACCAGGAGCAGGTGGACAAGTTTCTCGAGATCAAGAACGATGTCCCCCATATCAACAAGGTCATCTACTGGGACCCCAAGGGCCTCTGGTCCTACACTGACCCGATACTCTTGTCATTTGACGAGGTCGTGGAGCTGGGAAAGCAGCATGACGTAAAGCACCCGAACCTCTTTGACGAACTGGTGGATCAGGGCCATGGGGACGAGATCGCCGCATTCTGTTACACCTCCGGGACCACCGGCCTGCCCAAAGGGGGCATGCTGAGCCAGAGATGG
Source organism: uncultured Desulfobacteraceae bacterium (assembly GCA_964409475.1). Lineage (GTDB taxonomy): Bacteria > Desulfobacterota > DSM-4660 > Desulfatiglandales > Desulfatiglandaceae > AUK324. The sequence continues at coordinate 5,145 of CAYPDL010000070.1, forward strand.
CTGGTGGAGTCTGTCAGGGAATGGGCCCGGCTGGACGGCTGGTTCGAAAAGGGATATGAGTATCTCTCGTTTATTCCCCCCGCCTGGATTACCGAACAGGGGATCGGGATCGCCGGGGCCATCCTGGCCCCCATGGTGGTCAATTTCCCGGAAGAACCCGAGACCGTCCAGGAAAATATCCGGGAAATCGGACCGGACATCCTCTTCTTCGGCGCCCGATTGTGGGAGAATCTGAACCGGACGGTCCAGGCCAGGATGCTCGACTCGACCGCCCTGAGGCGTCTCATCTACCGCCTGGCCCTCCCGGTGGGACTCCGAATGGCGGATATGAAGGGCAGCCAAAAGGGGCCGGGACTGCCCTGGCGGGTCCTCTATTTCCTGGCCTATCAGGCGGTCTTCCGGCAGCTCAGGGACCGGATCGGTCTTTCCAATGTGAAGACGGTCTATTCGGCAGGCGGGGCGGTCAGCCCTGACATCATCCGGTATTTCAAGGCGCTCGGCATCGACATCCGGCTCTTCTATGGAAGCACGGAGCAGGGCGTCATGACCATGCCGAGACAAGGGGACATCCGGCCCGAAACATCCGGTCCGCCGGTCCCCTGGGTCGAGGTGAAGCTGTCGAATGACGGAGAGATCCTCATTAAGAACAAATATCCCTATTCAGGCTACTACAAAAACCCTGAGGCCACGGAAAAAATCGTGCAAGACGGGTGGTTCTGCACCGGCGATTTCGGCCATTTGAACGAAGACGGCCACCTGATCGTCATCGACCGGATGGACGACCTGAAAACACTTGCAGGGGGAAAAAAGTTCTCGCCCCAGTACACCGAGGTGAGGCTCAGGTTCAGCCCCTATATCAAGGACGCCCTGATCATCGGGGGCCCGGACAGGGACTATGTGACCGCCCTGATGAATATCGACCTGGACAATGTGGGCCGATTTGCCGAGGCGCACCATATCGCCTATACCACCTTTACCGACCTCTCCCAGAAGGAAGAGGTGGTTGACCTGATCAGAAGAGAGATCAAAAAGGTCAACGCCACACTCCCCGACTGGACCCGTGTCAGGCGGTTCGTGAATCTGCACAAGGAATTTGATGCGGACGAAGATGAACTCACCCGCACGCGGAAACTGAGACGGACATTCGTGGAAGAGAGGTACAAAGACCTCATCGCCGCTTTATACGCCGATGAAATGGCTTTCAAGGTGGAGGCCAGCGTCACCTACCGGGACGGCCGCAAGGGCACGATCCAAACCGCCATCCAGGTGACCCGGATAGAAGGTTGAGCCATGATTGAATTTATCCAACAGACCATCAGCGGCCTCATGATAGGGAGCCTGTATGCCCTCGTGGCCGCGGGCATTGTCCTTGTGTACAAATCGACCCACGTGGTGAGCCTGGCCCACGGCCAGCTGGTGGCATTCGGCGCCCTCTTCTTCTGGCTCTTTTTGGGCGGCCTCGGTCTCCCCTTCTGGGTGGGACTCATCCCTGCCTTCATCCTGACCGCCTTGTTGGGGCTTGTCATCGAACGGGTCGCCCTGAGGCCGCTCATCGGGCAGCCCCTCCTCGCGGCATTCCTCATGACCTTTGCCATCTTCATCTCCCTGGAGGGGGTCTTTGTCCTCTACCTGAAGGGTGAAACCCGGGCCCTCCCCCACTTCCTTCCCGAGGGCAACCTGGTCCTGTCCGGGATCTCCATTCCCATCAACCAGTTGATCGGTTTCTGCGTTGCGCTCCTACTCTTCGGTCTCGTATCCCTCATCTTCAAATATACCAAGCTGGGACTGGGGATGCGGGCCACGGCAGAGGACCATCGGCTCGCCCAGAGCACGGGGATCGTGGTCAAGGATATCTTCTCCTATATCTGGATCCTGTCGGGGATCGTTGCCGCCATTGCCGGGATCGCTACGGCCAATGTCATGGACATCTACTACATGCTCCCCTATATCGGGATCAACGGCCTGATCGTGGCCATCTGCGGGGGCCTCGATTCCCTGATCGGGGCCCTCCTCGTGGGACTCCTCTTGGGCGTAGTGGAAAACGTGGGGGCCGCCTACCTGGACCCCCTGGTGGGGGGCGGCATCAAGGACGTGGCAGGATACGTGGTGCTCCTTCTGGTATTACTGATCAGGCCGTATGGCCTGTTCGGTCTTGTAAAGATTGAAAGGATATGACCCATGAGGCCCTGCGGCGTATTTGACAAAAGCTATGCACTTGACATCGCCATCATTCGGACCTGGCAGCACTGGGCCATCCTCATTTCCGCCCTTCTGCTTCTCTATCTCTTTCCCCTGTTCGGGTCCTACTATCTGGTGAGTTTTATCAATCTCCTCTCCATCAGCATTATTGTGGTGCTGGGTCTCCAGATCGTCAGCGGCTTCTGCGGTCAGATATCGTTCGGCCAGGCGGCCTTTATGGCGGTGGGAGCCTACACCTCCGCGATTCTCACCATCCGTTACGGCGTCTCCTTCTGGCTGGCCCTCCCCTTGTCGGGCATCATGGCCGGTGCCGTCGGGATCATCGGCGGGGCGCCGTCGCTTCGGATCAAGGGGATGTATCTGGCCATGGCCACCATCGCCATCCACTTTGTCGTCATCTGGCTGATCCTCCATATGCAGATCACCGGGTCGTTCAAGGGCCTCTATCCCCAGCCGCCCAGTATCGGGGGCTTCGAGTTCGACACCGATGAACGGATGTTCTACATCATCGTAACCGTCATGATGATCATGACCTATGCGGCCAGGAACCTCATGCGATCCAAGGTGGGAAGGGCCTTTGTGGCCATCCGCGACAACGACCTGGCCGGAGAGGTCATGGGGGTGAATCTCTATTATTACAAATTGCTGGCCTTCTTCATCTCCTGTTTTTATGCGGGGGTGGCAGGGTCTCTCTGGGCCCATCTCATCACGGTGGTCAACGCCGAACAGTTCACCCTCCTCCATGCCCTGGAATATGTGGGCATGCTGATCATCGGCGGCATGGGAAGCGTCCCCGGGGTCTTTTTCGGGGTCCTCTTCATACGGATACTGAACGAGCTGGTCATGTTTGCGTCGCCTGCGTTAGCCAAGGCAGTTCCCTGGCTGGGGTCGTCGCCTGCCGCATCGCTGGGTCTGATCGCCTTCGGACTCGCCATGGCCGTCTTTCTGGTCTTTGAACCGAGGGGACTGGCCCATCGGTGGGAGATCTTCAAGTCATCGTACAGGCTCTATCCCTTTGCGCATTAGGGAGGTCTACCCTTGGCGTCCTTTGCGGCTTTGCCCGAGAAAAATGGGTTTTGCGAGTAACCAATAACGAATAACCAATAACCAGATACGAAAGGAGGATGTCATGGGAAAACGATTGGGAATGTTTCTCACAGTGGTCCTAATTATCAGCCTGGGCGTAGCCGGTCTGACAGGGTTTGCGTCTGCAAAGGAGGTCGCCTACCTGAGCCTGGCCGATTACACAGGCCCCATTGCCGGACTGAATGTCCCGGCTGATATGGGACTCGAGGATTTTATCAAGGAGGTCAATGCCAAAGGCGGGGTTGACGGCGTGACCATCAAGTTCATCGGCATCGACACCCGATACGATGTGGCACGGGCCGTATCGGCCTATAAACGATACCGGAGGACCCCCCGGCTGCTCATGGTCAACTCCATCAGCACCGGCATCGGCAAGGCCGTTGCTCGACTCATTGAAAAAGATAAGAAGGCCCAGCTCGTACCTGGAGACGGTGAGTTCCAGGCCCACATCAGCCGGACCTTCCTCTGGGGACCGGCGTACCAGGACGCCTTTGCAGCCACCCTGGACTGGATACTGGATGATTGGAAGAAAAAGGGGAAGTCAGGGGCCCCCGTGGTGGGATATCTCAGTTGGGACAACCCCTATGGACGGGAGCACCTCAGGGGCGGCGCGGAATATGCGGAAAAAATCGGGATCAAATTCCTTCCGCCCGAGTTTTTCCCTCCCGGCACCCTCAAACATGACGTCTATCTGACCCGACTTGCCAATGCGGGCGCCAACTATATCCATGCCGGAGGCGTCGATCCCACGCCCACCAATGTCATCCGGGATGGGTATGCCCTGGGCCTGACAAAGACGATCCAGTTTACCGCCGATTACTGGGGACCGACCGCACTGGGGATCGGCGTTCATGCCGAGGCCCTGGAAGGGACGGTGATCACGTCATTTTTCCAGAGGGGCGAAGATGCACGGAACAACGCCTTTGTCACCAATCAATGGAAAAAGTACAGGGGCTCCATGGACAACTTCAATGAGGTGTACGGGATGGGCATGTCCTGGGGAATGACCTATGTGGCCGGTCTGAAAAAGGCCCTGAAGGCAGCAGGATACGAGAAGCTCGAGGCCGACGATATGTACAAGGCCTACCAGGAACTGACAGGGCTCGAAAAGAATGGCATCCAGGGACCCTGCGCCTACAGCCCCACATCCCGGTTGGGAAGCAAGGTGGTCAAGATCTATCAGGTCAAGGCCGGCAAGATCGTTCCGATTACCGATTGGCGGGAGGCTCCCAACGCCGTCGGCCTTCACAGTTTCAAGTAACGGAAAAGGAGGCTCAAGATGAAAGCACTGAAGATCATCACCCTGACACTGATTCTGCCGGGCCTGGTCCTGGGCGCCCTCTCGTGGGCGGGCACATCGTCTGCAGCAAAGGCCGGTCTCGAGGTGATTCCTGCGGAGACCTTTCTCTCACCGGCCCTGATCAAACAACCTGTCTCATTCAAGGGGAGCGGGTTCGCACCCAACGAAATGATCACCATCGAAATGATCCTCCCTCAGGGGGTAACGGTCAAGGGCGTCAACAAGGGAGAGGACGTGGGCATTGCCTTGGCAACGGCCGATGACAAAGGGTGTTTTACCGCGGCCATGCAGCCGACGGCGACGCTTAACTGGTTCTTTCAGGTCGGGTGGACCCCGCTTTTGAAGCCCGACTTCAAGCAGGCGAAACCGATCCCCCCGGGCGTTTACAAGATCCGGGCCACGGGGCTCGATTCCGATACGGTTGCCTTCTCAACCCTGAAGATCGTTCCCCCACCTAAAAAGAAAGAATAGGGATGCTGACGCTCAACAACATAGAGGTCATCTACAGCAACGTCATACTGGTCCTTAAAGGGGTCTCGCTGGCGGTCGACCCGGGCGGTATCGTGGCCCTTCTGGGGGCCAATGGCGCCGGGAAGACCACGGCCCTGAAGGCCATGTCCGGGCTTCTGAGGACGGAATTGGGCGAGGTCACGGACGGCTCCATTGAATTTGAAGGGACCCGGATCGATCACAAGGACCCTGAAGAGATCGTCCGGATGGGGATGGTGCAGGTCATGGAAGGCCGCCCCCTCTTCGAGCAACTGACCGTTGAAGAGAATATCCGGGTCGGGGCCTACTCCCGAAACGACACGGCGGGCATTCGGTCGGATATGGAACAGGTCTATCACTATTTTCCCACGCTGGCCCGGATGAAACACCGGGTCAGCGGCTACCTCTCCGGGGGCGAGCGGCAGATGCTGGTCATGGGAAGGGGGCTCATGGCGAGGCCCAAGCTGATGCTCTTAGACGAGCCATCGTTAGGGTTGAGCCCCACCCTGGTAAAGGAGATCTTCAAGATCATTCAACGGATCAATGAGGAGCAGCATACGTCCATACTCGTGGTGGAGCAGAACGCCTTTATCGCCCTTTCCATATCCGACCACGCCTATGTCATGGAAAACGGCAGGATCGTATTGGACGGCCCATCCGCCAAACTCAAGGAGAACGAGGACATCAAGGAGTTCTATCTGGGTCTGAGCCAGGTGGGAAAACGGAAAAGCTACAAGGAGGTCAAGCATTACAGGCGACGGAAACGGTGGCTGTCCTAAAAAGAAGTGCCTAAAGT
>CAYPDL010000070.1:11114-23403 GCA_964409475.1 uncultured Desulfobacteraceae bacterium
AAGTGCCTAAAGTTAAGGAACTTCGTGTCATTTTAAAAAGGATGATTTACTCAAGATTGACGGTCTCGCAAAAAATCAGATTTCTCACAGAGCCCCCAGAGGACACAGAGGCAACCCATTGATATTATAAGCTTTATATCTAATTTCTTTACATCTTTGCGGGATATTTTGACTTTTTACGAATGCATCAATATTCAGCGGATAAAACCCTCGCGGGTAATCCCGCGTGACCTTTTTCGGAATTCAGGCGTCAGCCTTTTAACAAGGGTATATCGAGGCATTACCCCCTTTGGAGGTACCTAATGGATATCAAAAACTCTGTTGCAGTGGTAACCGGGGGCGCTTCAGGCCTGGGGGAGGCCTGTGTCCGCAATTTTATGGCACGGGGAGGGAAGGTATCGATCTTGGATTTTGCACAGGACCGGGGGCAGCAGATCGCCTCTGAACTGGGCAAGGGCGCCCTCTTCTGCATGACGGATATCACAAAGGAAGAGGATGTCCAGGCCGCGGTCGATAAGACCGTGGAGGCATTCGGCGGCATTCATATCGCGGTTAATTGCGCGGGGGTCGCAACCCCTTCCAAGGTCCTGGGCAAGGAAGGTCCCATGGACCTGGGGCATTTCAACAAGGTCATTCAGATCAACCTTGTGGGGACCATGAACGTTGTCCGATTGGCAGCCGAGCAGATGGTGAAAAATCAGGGCAATGCGGATGGTGAAAAAGGGGTGGTGATCAACACGGCCTCGGTGGCCGCCTTTGACGGACAGATCGGCCAGGCCGCCTACAGCGCGTCCAAGGCCGGGGTGGCCGGCATGACCCTCCCCATTGCCCGTGAGTTTGCCGAATACGGGATACGGATCATGACCATTGCCCCCGGGATCTTCGGAACCCCCATGCTCCGGGCGTTCCCGGAAAATGTGCAGGAAGCCCTGGGCAAGATGGTGCCGTTTCCCAAACGGTTGGGAGAACCATCCGAATTCGCCGCCCTGGTCCAGCACATTGTCGAGAATCCCATGCTCAACGGCGAGGTCATCCGGCTCGACGGCGCCTTGCGAATGGCGGCGAAGTAGGGGATAGGTCCTGGTTGTAGCGAAGCGGAAATCCCGTCTTCAGCGGGACTGGATACTGAGGGCTGGCTCATGGCTGATAGCTGATGGCTGATAAGCGGAGGGTAAAACAATAGCTTAACAGCTCAGTAACTCAACAGCTTGGGGCCTCGCGCCTCGCGCCTAACGCCTTGCGCCTTTTTCAATCTAATTCACGGAGGCTATCATGAGACAAGTCGCCATCTTAGGTGCGGCAATGACCAAATTCGGCGTATCGGAAAAGACCAATCTGGAGATGTTTGCCGAGGCAGGGCTGGAGGCCATCGCCCGATCCAACCTCGAACCAAAAGACATGGAGGCCCTCTATTTCGGAAACTGTCTGGGCGACTTTGAAGAGGGACAGCTTCATATGGCCCCGTTTGCCCATGCGGAGCTGGGGATGCCCGTATCTGCCCCGGCCACCCGCTTCGAATCCGCATGCGCGACCGCCACCGTGGCCACCCGGCACGCGGCCCTTCTGGTGGGGGCCGGGGTTTACGACGTGGTGATCGCAGGCGGTACGGAAAGGGCCACCAAGATGGGGACCCCCCTTGCCACCCGGACCTTTGCCATGGCCTCCCAGGCCCAGCATGAGTCGGCCGCAGGCATTACCTTTCCCGGCGTCTTTGCCATGGCGACGCACCTCTATGCCCATAAATATGACATCCCTCTCAAGGAGCTGAAGCGGCACATGGCGGCCGTGGCCGTCAAGAATCATTACCACGGTTCCATGAACCCGAAGGCCCACTTCCAGAAAAGGATCGACATCGACACGGTCCTGGGCGGGATGATGGTGGCCGATCCCCTTCAGCTCTTTGACTGCTGTCCTTTCTCTGACGGCGCTGCCGCCGTGGTTGTGGCCGACGCCGGCAAGGCTAAGGACCTGATCAGGAATCCCGTGTATATCGCGGGCATGGGCCAGGCATCCAACGGCCCCCTGTATCTCCAAAAGGATCTCACGCGGGTCCGTGCGCGGGAGGCCTCCATTGCCCAGGCTTATAAAGAGGCAGGCATCGGACCGGACGATCTGGATGTCATCGAACTGCACGACTGCTTTACCATCGCTGAGATCCTGGCCCTGGAGAGCTTCGGGGTCTATGATTTCGGAAAGGCCTATGATGCGGCCACAAAAGGGGAAACCGCCCTGAACGGCTCCAAGGTCGTGGCCAACCCCTCCGGGGGGCTCAAGGCAAAAGGACACCCGATCGGCGCCACCGGAGCGGCCCAGCTCACCGAGATCGTGGAGCAACTGCGCGGAGAAAGCGGTCCCCGACAGGTGGAAGGGGCCCGCATCGGCCTCGTGGATACCCTGGGCGGCGATTTGGGCACTGTGTGCAACATAATTCTCACAACTGCTGTGAATTAGGTGGAGGAGTCGAGTCTCTGTGTCTCCGTGTGAGGCCTTTTTGGTTCCGGTTTATCCGGGTTAGGAGTCAGCGAATGGAATATAAGCTTACGTTTAATCACTATCAGCAGGGTCTGGAACAGGGGAAGTTCCTGGGCCTCAAATGCAATTCCTGCGGGTCCTTCATATTCCCGCCCGCCGCGGTCTGCAGGGAGTGCGGCAGCACCGATCTGAGCCCCACGGAGCTGAGCGGGCAAGGGACCCTCCGGACCTTCACCGTCATACGCGTGGCACCGGAAGGGCGGCGACCGCCTTACGTGGTGGCCATGGCCGAACTGGATGAAGGCCCCTGGGCATTAGGAAATCTGGTGGATATGAACCCCGAAGAAGCGGATATGGATCTCATCGGCAAACGGGTGCGGCTCGGGAGCCACGTGGTGAAAGGGGATACCTACTCCACGGATGACACCCACGTCCTGACCTTTGCTCTAAAAGAGGCATAAGGATAGAGTAGCCGGGGGTTTTGCACACCACTGAATTCCAACACATGCTCGATCATACATTCATTCACATAGCGGGTATCGGCCCCAGGACAGAGCAGAGGCTCTGGCAACGGGGAGTCCTCACGTGGCAGGAATTTCTCGACCATGAGGGCGCCATCATCTCTTCAAAGCGAGATAGGTTTATCAGCAGAGAACTCGAGGCATCTCTGGCACATAGAGAAGACATTTCATTTTTTAGTGAAAGGCTTTGTCCAGGGGAAATGTGGCGGTTATTCCGCACGTTCAAAGACAGGGCGGTCTATCTGGACATTGAGACGAGCGGGGGCCATCAGGGCGCAGATGAAATCACGGTCATCGGGATCTATGACGGAGCCAACGTCCAGACCTTTGTCAACGGGATCAACCTGGATGAGTTCGAAGTGGCGATCGCCGCCCATGACCTTGTCATCACCTTCAACGGTGCGTCCTTTGATCTCCCTTTCATTCGAAGCCGATTCCCCGGCATTTCACTTCCCCCGGCCCATATCGACCTCAGGTTCCTTCTGAAAAAGCTGGGGTATGCCGGGGGCCTCAAGAAGATCGAGAAGGACCTTGGCATAACCAGGGAATCCAGCATAGAAGGGATGGATGGATATGAGGCCGTACGGCTCTGGCAGGCATACCAGTGGGGGGATAACGCGGCCCTTGAAAAGCTGATCCGCTATAACCGCGCCGACATCGTCAACCTGAAACCCCTGATGGAGATCGGATACAGGGAGATGAAGGCAGGATTGTTTCTCTTAATTGATGAAAGGCCGCATACTCGCCGGGGAATCCATTCCCCCTGATCGGATTCAGAAACCGGGCCCGGAAACCCCGTGCCCATGATGAAATAAAAAAAGCCCCTCCGGTTTCGAAGGGGCTTTTCTCTATTCGCGACACCTATTTTTTAATGATCTTTCCCTGCTTCTCACCGATCCAATCCTTGAAGTTGCCCCAAAAGGACGGAGGCGCCAGGGTCCATTTGCATTCGGCCGTTTTGTCCGAATCCATGCTTACGGCCTTGACCGTATAAACGCCCGGCTCAATGGTCGGCTGGCTGATAATGATGGTGGTCTCCATCTTCTCATTGGAACCGAGTGCGGCCCGCAACAACTCGGTTGCCTTGGCCAATGTGCTCACGGCTGCGGCAAATTCGCCGTTGGGTCCCACCTCTGCGTCGGCAATAGGGACCTTGATATCCTTGCCGTCCTTTTTAACCCCTAACACTTCGATAAAGACCGAATCACCTGCCTGGAATCCCTTGCCCTTGAACATGATCGGCGTGCCTGTCACGGTGGAAACGTTCAGGCCAACACTCCCGGGCTCCACAATCATCTGGGGACCCTTGACGTTCGGGTCAAACGTTGCCGGCGCCGTGGTGCACCCCGCAAACAGAAAGGCCAGGAGGACGCAAAACACCCCCCCCTTCAGATATCCAATATGCGATAACCATTTCATTTTTCCATTCATCGTCTAACACCTCCCCAACATCTCGCTAAAAGGGTCAATCGGTTAAGTGATATACCCACCCAACCACTCGACTATTCCACCACTTACCTCCCCAGCCGCTTCAAAACCTTCTGAACGTCGAGATCAGAGGTCATCCAGTCGGATATTTTCTCAATCTTTCCCCCTTCGAGGCATTTGGCAAGAAAGACAGACCGGGTTCCCTGTCTCTTTTCCGCGCTGAAACTGAGCTTAGGCCCGATCCCCTTGTAATCCTTGATGCTGTCCATGGCCTTGACAAAATTGTCCACGGTGAGGTCCCGGCCGCACCTTTTCAGCCCCTCCACCATCGGCTCCACAAAGTAAAAACCCGCATAGAAAAAGATGCCCCACCGATCATTGGCGGCAAATTTCTTCTGGGCATCGTGGTATTTCTGCATCAGCGGGTCCTGAGAATCGGGAAGCTCGGCAAAGGTGACAAAGATGACATCCTTGAACAGGCCCTTGCTGATCTTATACATGATCGGGATATCGCTCAGGGTGCTGGTGGTCATCCATTGCGGGTTGAAACCGAGTTTTGCGGCCGTGCCCAATATGATGGCGCCATGTTTGGGGAGCAGCCAGTTGATGACAACATCCGGTTCCGCGGCCTTCAGCTTCATGCAATGGGAGCTGAGGTCCGTATCTAAAGGTTCTACGGAGACCGCAGCCACCAGTTTCATGCCGAGCTTTTCCAACTCTTCTTCAGCGCCGATCAGGCCTTCCTTGCCGTAGTCGTCATTCTGGTAAAAGAAGGCAATTTTCTTTTTACCCAATGTCTGAACAGCGTATCTCACCAGGATGGCCGCTTCATCAAAATAGAGGGGATAATCGGCCCACAGGTATTTGGCGGGCGGATAGGCCCAGTGGCTGGAACCGGTGGCAGGTCCCACCCAGGGGACCCTTTTCTTTTCCAGGTATTTCTTGACCGCCATACCGGGTGCCGTCCCTACGCCGGAGGCCAGGGCGAAGATTCCCTTGTCTTCCACGAGCTCTTTTACAATGGCCTTCGTCTTCGGGGGCATATACCCATCGTCCCTCAGGAAGTATTTGATCTTGCGTCCGTGGATCCCTCCCTCGGCATTGATCATGTCAAAAAAGCACCCGGTCCCCCGGGCCACGGCCCCCCAGAGCGCTGCCGGACCTGTCTGCGGACCATACTGTCCGATGAGGATCTCCGTATCGGTCACGCCTCTTTCGGCCCACGCAGAGGGGGCAATCATCAGGGACATGCACACTGCAACACCCAACACCATCACCCAGTTCCATCTTCTCATGTTACGCCTCCTTTTTTAAGTTTGTTATTCGTTATTATTTATTCGACATTCTTCACCCTTCCATATTGATGGCCTCGTAAAAAATCAGAACCTTCGGGATTTTGAGCATCGCTTTCAATTCTGAGCAGCCAAAACAATCCCTCAATTCCTCAATCATTCCGTTTTTCTCTTATACATCGCCTCGATCAGGTCGCCGAATGCCTCGTTCACATATTTCCGCTTGACCTTCATGGTGGGGGTCACCTCGCCGTCCTCTTCGTAGAGCTTCTTGGGCAGGATGGTAAACTTCTTGACCTGCTCCACCCTCGCCAGGGTCTCGTTCACCTGATCCACTTCCTTCTGAATCAGCTTGATGATCTCAGGGCTCTGGGTCAGGTCCTTGTAGGTGGAAAACTGGATCTTGTTATCCTGGGCGTACTTGACCACATTATCCTCATCGATCATGATGAGGCTGCTCAGAAACTTCCTTCGATCGCCGATGACTACGGCATCGTTGATATAAGGACTGAACTTCAATTTATTTTCAATATATTGCGGGGTGATGTTTTTACCCCCTGCCGTCACGATGATGTCCTTCTTCCGGTCCGTGATCTTGAGGTATCCGTCCTCGTCAAACTCTCCCACATCTCCCGAGTAAAGCCAACCATCCTTCAGGGTCTCCGCCGTGCTTTCCGGGTTTCTATAATATCCCTTGAAAACGCTGGGAGATTTCACCAGGATCTCCCCGTCCTCGGCGATCTTCACCTCCGTACCGGTGATGGGGGGACCGACCGTGCCGAACTTGACCTTACCTACCCTGGAAACACAGGTAACCCCTGTGCCTTCTGTCTGGCCATACCCCTCGATAAGGTTGACTCCGATGGACTGGAAAAAGTGAAGCACATCGGGCGAGATGGGCGCTGCCCCCGAGTAGGCGACCCTAAGCCGCTCGAACCCCAATCGTTCCTTGAGTTTTCGAAAGATCGCGAGATAGGCGAGTTGATAGAGCGCCTCCAAATAGAAAGGCACGGGCTTGAAGTTCATCTTGAGGGTGGCCCGGCCTTTTCCGATCTTGAGGGCGAGGCCGAAGACGAGCTTCTTGAACCACGTGGCGTCCGACATCTTGATATAGACGGCGGACAGATATTTTTCCCAGATACGCGGCACCGCATACCCGACGGTCGGCGATATCTCCGTCATGTTGTCTGTCACCGTGTCCAGGCTCTCAATAAAATTGACCGTATACCCATGGGTAATCTGGGCAAAGACCGAAAAGAGCCGCTCAAAGATATGACACAGGGGCAGAAAGGACATGACCTCATCGGTATCGTATACCGGGTTATCCTTGGAGATGGTCTCTCCCATCCACATCACGTTTCGATGGGTCAGCATGGCCCCCTTTGGCGGGCCGGTGGTCCCGGAGGTATAGATGAGAACCGACAGGTCCTCCGGCGTCACCTCATCCATCCGTTTCTCGATCAGCTCCGGTTGTTTTTCCACTACCTGGCGACCCAGCTCCAGGATCGCGTCAAAGGTCATGACCATGGGGTCTTCAAAATGTCTCAGCCCTTCCAGGTCCCACACAATGACCTTCTGAAGATTCGGGGCATTGTCCCTGAAATTGAGCCACTTGTCCAACTGCTCTTCATTTTCGACAAAGAAGAATTTCGATTCAGAGTCGGAGATTACATACTCCGCCTGGGGCCAGGCATTGGTGGAATATACCCCTACGGCCACGCCCCCTGCGCACTGAACCCCAAGGTCGATGATGACCCATTCAGGGCAGTTGTCGCCGATGATGGAGACGCACTCCCCTTTCTGGAGTCCCATGGAAATGAGGGCCGACCCAACGTATTTGGCCCGGTTGAAATACTCATTCCACGAGATATCGTGCCAGAGGCCATATTCCTTTTTCCGCATGGCCGTTCGGTCGCCGTATTTCCCCGCCGTTTTTCTGAAGATGCTGGGTACTGTTTCAAGGGTCATGGATCAGTCCCTTTGTATATTGAATATTGAGAATTGACGATTGAACATTGATGGTCTTCCAAAAAGTCGGGACATTCGGAATTTTGAGCCTGCCTGTCACCGCTAACCAGCTACAATAATTCGCAATCCCTGAATTCCTAAATCCCCAACGAATCAAACATTCCCTATCTCCACCGCTTTTTCCGCTTCCAGCGCTGAAATCCCTTTGCCGATTCCTCTGACCTCATTCCCATGTAAAACTCCTGCACGTCCTTGTCTTCCATGAGGTCTTTTGACTTGCCTTTCATGACAAACCGGCCGTTTTCCAGGATGAGACCCACATGGGAGATGGTCAGGGCCATGCGGGCATTCTGTTCCACCAGCAAGATGGAAACGCCCTTCTGGTTGATGGTCCGGATAATCTTGAAGATCTCCTTGACTAAGAGAGGAGACAGGCCTAAAGACGGCTCATCCAGAAAAAGGAGCTTCGGCCGGTTCATGAGGGCCCGGCCAATGGCCAGCATCTGCTGTTCGCCGCCCGACAGGGTCCCGGCCCACTGGGCCTCTCTTTCCCTGAGAACCGGAAAATAGCCGTATATCTGTTCAAAATCCTTCTTGATGCCCGTCCGGTCCCTCCGGATATAGGCCCCCATGAGGAGGTTTTCCCTCACGCTGAGTTCCTCAAAGACCTCCCTCCCTTCAGGGACATAGGACAACCCCGCGCGGACAATCACCTCCGGATCTTTGCCGTCGATCCGTTTCCCCAAGAATTCGATGGTCCCTTTATCCGGCTGATCATCCAGAAGGCCCATGACGGTCTTCAGAATGGTCGATTTTCCGGCCCCGTTATTCCCTAAGATGGCGGTAATCGTCCCTTCTTCCACCGAAAGGGATACCCCCCTGAGGGCATAGATCAAGCGGTAGAATGTCTCGATGTTTTTTATCTCAAGCAGTGTGCTCAATGGCTTCATCCTCCCCCAGGTAGGCCTTCAGGACATCGGGGTGTTGCTGCACCTCTTCAGGGGTCCCCTCGGTAATCGGTTTGCCGAAGTTGATGGCCAGTATCCGGTCCGATATATCCATCACCATCTTCATATCGTGCTCGATCAAGAGGATCGTGACGCCCAGCTCATCCTGGATATCCTTTACCCAGAATACCAGGTCCTGCTTTTCTTCGGAATTCATGCCTGCCGAGGGCTCATCTAAGAGGAGCAGTTGAGGCTCCAGGGCCAGGGCCCTCCCCAGTTCAATCAGCTTCTGCGTACCGTAGGGGAGGCCGCCCACAAACTGGTTTCTGGCAGTCTGGAGGTCGAGGAGATCAATGATCTGCTCAACCCTTTCCCGGTGCTCGATCTCTTCCCTGGCCGCCTTGCTCCCTCTTCTGAAAAAGGTGGCGCCGGTCCAGACATTGGTCTTCATATGGATATGCCGGCCCAGCATCAGGTTTTCCATGGTTGTCATCCGGGAAAACAGCTCGATGTTCTGAAATGTCCTGGAAATTCCCTTCCGGGCGACCTGATGGGGTTTGAGGCCTGTGATATCTTCCCCTTTGAAGGTAATGCTCCCGGAGTCCGGTTTATAGAGACCGCTGATGCAGTTGAAAATCGTGGTTTTGCCGGCCCCGTTGGGTCCGATAATGGAGAAGATAGCGCCCTGCGCCACCCCGAAACTGACCTGGTCTACAGCCCTGAGTCCGCCAAAGCTGATATTAAGACTTTCCACTGAAAAAAAGTTGTGATCCGTCATATCCTTCCTGGTTGTTGGCAATCGGTCGTTCATCTTGGGTAAGCGGACACTGAACAATAGGTGCCGGGCTCTGGATGGACCTCAAACCCGCAATCGACAATCATCAATCGACAATCATCAATCCCGTCACACCTTTCTTACATAGTGCCTGGCAAAGAGCCCGCTGGGCTTGAAGCAGAGCACCAACACAATAATCAGAAAGGCAACCACGGATTTGAATTCCAGAGAGACATATCCGCCAAAGAGGTTTTCGAGAACCCCCAGGATATATCCTCCCAGGGCGGCCCCCACCAATGTGGTCATTCCGCCCAACACGGCGGCGGAAAACCCTTTTAGAAGCGGTTCGAGCATCAGATTGGGATCCAGGGTTGCAATAGGCGCCAGCATCATGCCGGCCACAGCCCCGATCATGGAACTCAACGCCCAGGTCAGGGACAAGATGCGATTGGTCCGGATGCCGTTGATCCGTGCGGCCATGGCATTCTGCTGGGTAGCCTTCATGGCAATGCCGACCTTGGTATATTTGAAAAAAAGAAAGAGGACAAACATCAGAAAAAGGGTGATCAAAAGTGTCGCGATATTGAGATAACTGACCACCGCGGGACCTATATTGATGATGTCGAAATCCGAAACCGGAAATGGAAAATTCATCTGTTCCGCACCCCATTTCCAGCTTGCCAGGCCATACAGCACCATCTCAAATCCCAGGGTGATCAGGATAAGGCTCAGGATATTGGGATCTTTGGCCCGTCGCAGAAAAACAAACTCCAGGAACATCCCCAGGGCCGCAGCAAAAGCAAGGGCGCCCGCAAAAGAAACGACAAAGGAATACCCATGGGCAACAAGCAGGGTATGGGCCACAAAGGTCGAAATCATGGCCATTTCACCCTGACCGAAATTGGGCACCTCCGAGGTCTTGTAGATAATCACCATGGCGAGGGCGATCAGGGCGTATAGACTACCAAAAGCAAGACCGCTGATGATGAGCTGTAAAAACATGATGGCAACCCCTGAACCGGATCAACCGGAAAAGTGACTAAAGTGAGCTAAAGTGACTAAAGTGCCTAAATTTGGAGTTCGAAGCGCCTGATTTGAACTGAATCCTACCTTTATCTTTTTCATTCGATGTTGGGTGTTCATCCTTTTAAAACGGCCAGGTCTTCCAGTATATCTTGGTCCGTATCCAGAAGCCGTACAGGCCGAGCGGTTCAAATACCACCAACAGAATGATAATGAGACCGAAAATAATGCTGGCGATATTGGGAAGCCCGGCAAGGTTCATCCATTGCTCTGAAAAAGATATCAGTGCCGTCCCTAAGTAAGGAAGTTCCTGGACCTTGTCCAGGACCAGGAGGAGCCAGGTCATGACCATCCCTCCCATAATAGAGCCAAAAATAGACCCAAGGCCCCCGACAATGACAAACGCCAGAAAATAGATGGAAAGAATGAAGTTAAACGAATTGGGGCTGATAAATCCGAGGAGGAAGGCCATCAACCCCCCGGCAATGCCCGCGTAAAATGCACTGACCGCAAAGGCCAGCGTTTTGTAAAGGGTCAGGTTCACTCCCATGGTCTCTGCCGCAATGTCGCTGTCCCGGATGGCGATAAACGCCCGCCCCACCCTTGTTTTCATCAGGTTTCGGGCCGCCAGGATCAGTAGAAAGGCAATGGTGACGATCACGAAATAGAGTTGTCTGTCGGTCGCCATCACATAAGGTCCGAATGAGAGCTTGGGGGCCTCGATCCCCATACGTCCGCCAAAGACCTGCCACCGCCCGATCACCTGGGTAATGGCCATGCCAAAGCCCAAGGTGGCAATGGCCAGATATGGCCCTTCCAGCCTCAGGGCGGGCAATCCCAGAATGAAGCCGAAAAATGCTGCCATAAGGCCGCTTGAGATCAGGGCCAGCAGAAACGGGAAATGGAGGTTAGTCATCAAGAGGACCGTACCGTAGGCCCCTATAGCAAAAAATCCGGCATGCCCGAGGGATATCTGCCCCGTATATCCCACCAGGATGTTCAATCCCACGGTGACAATGACGTTGATGGCCATATAGTTGGCCATGTAGATATGATAGTTGCGGGCCACAAAGGGAAAGGTGACAAGGGAGGCGATCAACATGAGGAACCAGAACCAAAGGACCTTGCTGTCCAGAAGCTGAATATCCTCGTAGTAATCTCTTTTCATATCCATAGGCTGGTTCTCCCCACACTCAGATTCCAGTTAAAATCATTTCCCGGCCAACTTGTCAAGCACCTTTTTGTAATAGATCTCCGTCTCTTCCAGCAGGGGAGATCGATTCCTCATCACGTTAAGCTGCATGATCTTGTAGTTTATTTTCTTGATCTGGCGATACTTTTCCTTCTCATCCGGGATGCCCTCCAGCATGTCCTCCATCTGCCGGATCTCTTTTCGGAGTTGAAGTTCCGGAGGAATGCAATCTGCGTTTTTCAAGATCTTATACGCCAGGCGCAGGTCTTCGGGGATATGGCTGTCGTCCTCAAGGTGAATGGGTTGGCCATGGCCGGGAAGGTTATCAAAGTCCCCCCTCTCCTGGGCCTCCTTGATCCGTTTTTCGACAATCTTCTGAAAAGCAAACATAATGATTTTGTAAAAAGCCGTTTATCCCGTAACCGGTTCATGAGGTAATAGAAATGTGGACCACAATAGGCCCCGATTACAGCATTCATACACAACAAATACGCTCATTTCAAGCCAAATAGTGTGTAAGGCTCAAAATATGGCTCTTGACAAGCCCGGCCCTATTCGATATTTCCGCATTAAGACAATTCACCCGAATGAATAAACGGACTGAAGTCAAATAGATTAACTCAAGTTTCGCACCCCTTCGCGTTCCAGACCGGGAGGTATCAGGTCCGTGG
>CAYPDL010000071.1:0-22986 GCA_964409475.1 uncultured Desulfobacteraceae bacterium
CCTTTTGATGGCACGGATATTGCTTCAATTATGGTGGAAGAGGTATGGAAAAATGGGTTACATGATCGAATCCGTTCAAGTTCAGAGCGTGCAGGGCAAAGCTCCTGCCCCGGGCATGAAAAATGCCAATGCCCCATCCGGATTTCAGGAGGAATTGCAGCGCCAGATCAATAGCGGAGAGACCCAAAGGGTTTCCTCTTCCGCTGCCCCATCGGGCCACGGAGGCGTCGGCACCGGTCTGATACATGTGGGGGCCATCTCCCGGGAAAATCCCACCGTTTCCCATCTGCTCATATCTCATCCCGATTATCGGAGCGATTGCTGGAAGATCATCCATTCAGAGGTCAATGCTCAAAAGGCGTTTCGCACGCTTCGTGAAGGAGAAGAGATATTTATTGATTCCACCACCCATGAGGTTGTATGGGATGGGCGGGAAATTTCTCCATTGAAAAGAGCTGCATCTGACAGAACCGCTTCGTCAAGACCTGCCCCTAGTGAGTCTGTTGTGGGGCAAAAGCAGTCCTCTTCCCAAGAAAGCAGAAAAGCTGTCACAGGCATCGCCCGTGCCGGCGCTGATTCCGGGTCCCTCGCAACGGTGCTGAGTCAGCATATCGGAACGCCCTATGAAAGACTTGACTGTTACGAATTGGTGGTGGAGGGGCTCAAGAAAATGGGCGTTCGTTATGGCGGCAAAGGGGGCCTGCAAGGCCATCTCATTCATGCCGCAGTGGAGGAGGGACTTCCTATGAATGCCTACCTGACCGGCAACGGGCTGATTGAGGCGTCGTCCACCACGGTCTATGACAGGACCGTCACAGAGGTTGGAGGCACTGGGAACGGCGTCGAGGAATTGTGGAAAGAACTGGAGCCCTCCCTGGAGAAGGGCCTCATCGTCTCTTTTTCAACCGGCGAGAGGGGACACACAGGGGTTGTTTCCAGATACGGCGAAGCATGGACCTTCCTCAATTCGGGTGACATTGACAATGATGTCAGATCCGGGGTCCGAAGAAAAGGGGTCGGCGAAGAGGACCTCAGGGCAGAAATTGAGAACTGGCTCAGGCGTGCAGGCCGTAGCGGAGAACCCCTCAGGATTGCTCTGGGACGTTTGGACAGGGACAAACTGGCCTCATTTCTTGGCGATTCTTCATCCGGCCGCGTTGCATGAGGCTATAGAAGCAGCGGATGACAACCGTAAAAGGGAACGTCGTGCCGCGGGTCAATTTGGTTCTGACCGGCAGGAGATGCGTTTTTGGTTTTTTAAACCCCCTTGCAGGCACGAGACATGCTGTAAGGGGGCTTACGGGGATTTGAAAGATGGCATCAGAATGCCATGGAGAGAGTCACCCCGCCGAAGACATGGTTGGCATTTCCCCCCCAGCTCAACGCCTGGATTTCATTATCCGCCTGATGGGACAGGGGGAACGCGTAGGCAATTGAGGGGACTACGGTGAAATATTTCCAAAAGGGTATGGTTAGGCCCACGGAAACGAGTCCGTCGTGGAGCCCGCTGAACCGTTGGGTGGTCCTTGACAGGTCGCAGTTCCTTTCCACCATATTGTCATTGTCAGAACCCCAGTAAGACACAGATCCGGCCAGATCGAGGGTCATCTCTTTGGGCAGCTCAAAGGAATGGGATATCCCTAAGTGGACATACCATCCCTGGTTCTTGGAGACCTCCCTGTAAACCGTGAGCGTGGGCGCCAGGAGGGTGTCCAAGCCCAGGCTGAGGTAGAGCTCCTTCCAGTCGTCGGCCCCGTCCAGGGCATAGTAGACGAAACCGGCGCCTACCCCCAAGATGCCGAAACTGGTACCATATCCGAAGGTGAGGTCTGTCTCGTTCCACTTGGAGTCGCCCTTATAGGCGCCTTGATAGCAATCGGTATCCAGGTTGCCCCAGACATTGAGGCTGAAACCCTTATATGCGGCCGTCAACGACGGTTGAATGACCAGGCTGTCCTTGCTCAGTCCATACCCCCGCCAGATGTACTGGCTCATGAATGCCGCATCCGCCGAAAGTTCCGGCCGGTCTTCATGGACCTGGCCCAGTTCGGCAGCTTTTGTGCCTTCGCCGGGAATGGGTTCTTCCTCCGCGGCAATGGCATGTAAAGGACCAAAGGCCATGCATAGGAAAAACAGGGTGGATAACAATTTGATCATTTTTCTCTTCATTTCTCTCCTCCTTATAATGTTAATTCTGACTATTCAGACTCCTGACGGTTTGTCAGATCTTTCACTATTCTGGCTTTAGGACAGCCTTACTTCTGCGCATAGGCCGACACCTCAAAGTCTGGATAGGCATTGCCCCCATGCTCTCCAAGATCCAGGCCTCTTGCTTCCTCTTCCGGGCTGACCCTGAGACCGATGGTCTTGTCAATCAACTTGAACAGAATAAAGGCGGTGCAAAATGTCCAGACAAAGCAGGACCCGATTCCCAACACCTGGACCCCGATTATCTTGGCCGAGGTCCCGCCCATATTAAAAATACCGGCAGCAAGGGTTCCCCAGGCCCCGTTGACCCCATGGACCGAGATGGCGCCAACCGGATCATCCACCTTTATCCGATCAAAAAAGACCACGGAAAAAACGACAATTATCCCTGCAATCGCCCCTATGATGACCGCGCTCAACGGAGATACGGACGCGCACGGGCTGGTGATGGCCACGAGGCCGGCCAGGGCACCATTCAAACTCATGCCCGCATCCGGCTTTCCGAACCTCATCCAGGCCGTAAACATGGCCAAGACAGCCCCGGTTGCGGCAGCAAGGTTGGTATTGACAAAAATCATGGCAATATCCTTGTTAGCGGCGGTGGTGGAGCCGGGGTTGAAGCCAAACCACCCCAACCAGAGGATAAAGACCCCTAAGGCGGCCAAAGGGATGTTGTGTCCTAAAATCGGCCTTATGCTTCCATCCTTGCCGTATTTGCCCAAGCGCGGACCCAAGACAATAGCGCCTGCCAAGGCGGTCCAACCGCCGACGGAGTGCACCACTGTAGATCCTGCAAAATCGATAAAGCCCAGTTTTTCCAACCAGCCGCCCCCATGGAAGAAGCCGCCCCATGCCCAGCTTCCGAAAATCGGATAGATAAAGGCACTGACAAAGAGGCTATAGATCAAATAGCCTGTAAATTTGGTCCGTTCCGCCATAGCGCCCGATACAATCGTCGCCGCCGTTGCGGCAAAAACCACCTGAAACATCCAGAACGCCAGGACCCACGGGTCGCCACCCGGCTTAAAGTCGCTGAGAAAAAACCCGGATGTCCCGATCCATCCTGACTTGGAGACACCGAACATCAACGCAAAACCGATGGCCCAGTAAGCCAAAGAACCCATGGAAAAATCCATAAGGTTTTTCATCATGATATTGATGGCATTTTTGGCCCGTGTAAACCCCGTTTCCACTAAAGCAAACCCTGCCTGCATGAAAAACACCAGGGCCGCCGCCACCAAGGTCCACACATAATCCGCATGGGTCTGAACCAATGCAATGGCCTCCTTGTTGGACATGGGTGTCGGCGGATCATCTCCCGCCCATGCCACAGAAACAACACTGGTCAGTAGTATCAAAAACGTGACAATGGTTTTCATTATTCCTCCCCTCCCTTTTTTAAATAGCATCTTTACCGGTTTCCCCGGTCCTGATGCGGACAACGTCTTCAAGCGGCAAAACAAAGATTTTGCCGTCCCCTATGGCGCCGGTTCGGGCCTGCTCTTGAATCGTGGCCACGGCCTCGCCGGCCATTGATGCCTCAAGCACTACTTCGATTTTTACCTTTGAGACAAAGTCCACCTGGTATTCAGCCCCGCGGTAGACCTCCTTATGCCCCCTCTGACGGCCAAAGCCCCTGACTTCACTGACCGTCATCCCTTTTACCCCGATCCCGGCGAGGGCCTCCTTCACCTCGTCCAGCTTAAACGGCTTGATGATCGCTTCTATCTTTTTCATGAAAATCACCTCCTGTGCGCCTCAACACGAAATTTTCGACCCCTGAGATAAATTTGTTTTCTATCATAAGCAAGGGGTATGCCGTATGGCTGAATAGTGATGGGTTCCGTTGTAACCATATGTATTTATGTATTATTTTATGCTAATGATTTGGGAAGCGGTTCAGATAAATTATTCATTTTTGTAGTGTATATTAATGAATGTGACATAAATGTAGCATTATAAACCGTATGTAATTACTTGGTGTGAATTGTCATGAACCTGAACTTCTGAAGGCCTAATCTTTTGCACCTCTTAATCTAATTTGCACTTGTTCCACGGTGAAATAAATTGCATAATCCCTGCGTCAGGACCAGGAAGGAGGACCGCCATATGCCTATTATCAGGATAGCCCAGGCCCAGATCAACGCCACGGTGGGGGCTCTTTCAACCAATTCGGCAAAGATCATCGACGCCATTCAACACGCACGCGATCAAGGGGTGGATCTCATCACCTTTCCGGAGCTTTCCATATGCGGGTATCCGCCGGAAGATCTCCTCCTGAAGCGTGGATTCCTCCAGGACAACCTCAATGCGCTGCATCAGATCCGCGAATGCACAGACGGAATCACGGCCGTGGTGGGGCATGCCGACTATCTGGACGGCAAGGTGTATAATGCGGCCTCTGTCTTTCAAGGCCGGAAATTAGCGGCGACCTACCACAAGATCGAACTCCCCAACTACGGCGTATTTGACGAAAAGCGCTATTTTGTGAGGGGATCCCGGGCCGTTGTCTTTCAAATGAACCGGATACGCTTCTTCTTGACCATCTGTGAAGACATATGGATTGAAGGAGGTTTTCAGGAGACGGCTGTAAAGGGCGCCGACGTGGACATCATCGTGAATATATCGGCATCTCCCTTTCATGCCGGCAAGCTGGACCTGCGGCTCCAGATGGCGAGCCGTTTTGCCCGCGTGGGGGATGCCTTCTTCTGCTTCAACAACCTGGTCGGAGGGCAGGACGAGCTGGTGTTTGACGGGGGCTCATTTGTCATGGACCCTCAGGGGGAGGTTGTGGCACGGGCCAAACGATTCAGGGAAGAGGTCCTGGTGACCGATATTCAGATTGAAGAGCCAAAAACGCCCGATAGAAAAGGGCCAAGGGATGAGACGATGGTACTGTCTGTCCATCTCGAATCGTATGAAGATCACCCAAGAGGAGTAATTTCCCCACCCGTCACGGAGACATACGGCAGGCTGGACGAGATATATGAGGCCCTTGTTCTGGGGACGCGGGATTATGTTATAAAAAACGGTTTCAAAAAGGCCCTGATCGGACTGAGCGGGGGGATCGATTCCGCCCTGACCGCGGGCATTGCGGTGGACGCACTGGGACAGGAGAACGTGGTAGGGGTCACCATGCCCTCACAATATACCTCCGGCGAGACCCTGGGCGATGCAGGACTCCTTGCCGGAAACCTGGAGATGCAATTGATCACGGTTCCGATCAGAGAGATCTATCAGGCCTACCTGGATGCAACCAATGAAATTTTGGGCAACACGCGCCACGGGATCGCCCACGAAAACATCCAGGCCCGCATTCGAGGCAATATATTGATGGCCCTCTCCAACCAGTTCGGATGGCTGGTCCTCACCACCGGCAACAAGAGCGAGATTGCCGTGGGGTATTGCACCCTCTATGGGGATATGGCAGGAGGGTTTGCGGTTATCAAGGATGTCCCCAAGACATTGGTCTTCGAGCTTTCGGAGTATGTCAACCGTTCCCGGGGCCGGGAGATCATACCCGAAAGCGTCATTGTCAGACCTCCGTCGGCGGAATTGAGGCCCGGCCAGAAGGACGAGGACAGCCTCCCGCCGTACCCGATCCTCGACAGGATCCTCCATGCCTATGTGGAAGAAGACAAGGCCCCGGATGAGATCATGGAGCAGGGATTTGACCGGGAGATGGTGAAGGATGTCATCCGCATGGTCAACCTCAACGAATACAAGAGACGCCAGGGTCCGCCGGGAGTGAAAATCACACCCAAGGCGTTTGGCAGGGATCGACGGTTGCCCATTACGAACGCCTATCTGAAAAGGCTTGATTAGGCCCTTCTTCCTTTGAATTCTGTACCAAAAAGCAAGAAAATTTCCTCTTTGTGGCTTTGTGGCTCTGTGTGAGATAATTTTGGTTGCGGCTATGGAACTTAGTGAGCTGGACCGAGAAAAATGGGTTGCGCAATGAAATAAAATGCCATATGTTCGCCACAGCATCCATTTCCCCGTTGCGGTCCAAAAAGACACGAGGTTTCCTCCTCGGGTGCGAAGATATCAGGGAAGAAACTCTTTTTAAATGAGCCGAGATGAGCAAAACCAGAATCATACCCTTTGAAACCAGGGAGCAGGTCCTTCAGCATGCCCGACCCTATCTGGAGTCTGTGGAACTGTTTCTGGAGGAGCGGGACAAGGCGGTGCCGCTGCTTCTAAAGGCATTGAAGCATGCCGACCGCGAAGCGAAGCACGAAATCATGCTCCTCCTTGGCAGTTTTGCCAAACAGGAAGTGGCCTGGCCCCTTTATGAGATGATGATCGATCCCCAGGAATCCGAGGACAGCCGGCACGATGCCTCGATTCAACTGAGCGTCATTTTCCCCTTTCTGAAAGATCCTCAGCCGATCATCGACCGCCTCCTTCGAGACCTGACCCACGAGGATCCCCTCATGCGGTTGAACGCCGCCTTTGCCCTGGGCTGGGAAGGAAACGCCCAGGCCGCCATTCCCCTGATTGAACGCCTTTACGATCCAGACACAGGGGTCCAGCAGAACGCGGTCAATGCCCTCGCCAACCTGCGCGATGACCGGATCCTCAGCCTCATGCTGGAGAGGCTCGAACATGGGTCGCGGGACCAGAAGCGGGCCATTCTGTTCAATCTCTGGCGCTTCTATTCCAGGAGGGACGAGGTAATCTCTGTCTATCTGGAGTACCTAAAACATGACGATGATGATCTCCGGTTTGACGCCCTGGTGCTCCTTGGACTGGTAACCGATGCCAAGACCCATCTGGAGGTCTATGTCCGGGCCCTGTCGGATGCAGACCCACGGATCCGCGCCCTTGCCCTAAGGGAACTGGCTGAATTCGGGAAAGAAGACCTTTCAGAGCTTAAGGGGACGATCGAGGGGATGCTTTCAGAACCCGAAATGGGGGTCAAAAGGGCGGCGATGGCGGTTCTAAAGAAACTATAAGCTCAAAAGCTTTCTCATATAAAGATCGCTTTTCCCCTCACCAATCGGCCATCCTGACGTTACCATTTCCGGCAGGTTTCCTATCAGATGGGCGGCGCAATGGTAACCAGGACGCGCAGATCGCTCGTAGCCCGGATCCCGTGGGGTTCGCTGATATCCGAGATAAGGACATCCCCCGGTCCTGCTGGAAGCGTTGCACCGTCTTTCGCCAGAAATTCTCCTTCCCCTTCAAGCACAGCGATGCTCAGCTGACCTTCAATCTCGTGGGAGTGAATCGGGAGTTCCTGACCGGCCCTGAAGTTAAAATTCAGCACCTTGAAATAGGGGGAATCGTGGACCAGCAACCTGCTCATGTGCAGATCGTTGAAATCGTTTTCCTTGAAAAGCGCAACCTTTTTCATCTGCTTCCGCTCCTCTCAACAAATAATGGGGTTCACTTTTTCCGCCTCGATGCCGCTCTTCTTTTCAGACTCAGGGAATTGCTTACCACCGAGACCGAACTCATGGCCATGGCTGCGGCTGCAAAGACGGGGTTCAGCAGGATGCCGAAAAAGGGATACAAAATCCCGGCGGCAATAGGGATACCGAGGCTGTTGTAGAAAAATGCCCAGAAAAGATTCTGTTTGATGACCTTCATGGTCTGAAACGAAAGCCTGAGGGCCTCGGGAACTGCTGTGAGGTCATCCCTCATGAGTGTAATGTCGCTGGCCTCCATGGCCACGTCCGTTCCAGCGCCGATGGCGATGCCGATATTCGCGGCAGTCAGGGCCGGCGCGTCGTTGATCCCGTCTCCCACCATCCCGACCACATGGCCTTCCGCCTGCAACCCTTTGATCGCATCGACCTTGCCGGCCGGCAGCACCTCCGCCAATATCTGATCCATGCCAAGGGGTTCACCGATGGCCCGGGCGCTCCTTTCGTTATCCCCGGTAATCAGGACCGTCCACAATCCCATACTCTTGAGGGCGGCGATGGCGTCCGCCGCAGAGTCCTTGGGCGGATCCAGAAAACCGATGAGACCGGCCACGCGGCCTCCTTCTGCCACAAATACACAGGTCTTGCCCTCCTCGGCAAGCCGATCGGCCGCCTGGTCAAGACCCTGCGTAAGGATCTCCTCTTTTTCCATGAGCCGCTGGTTCCCGAGAAGACATGCCTTCCCGTCGACCGTTCCCCGGGCCCCGAGTCCCGCCAAGGCCTCAAAGCCTGTTACCTCCCGCGCTGAGACGTGGCGCTCCCGACCCTTTAAAACAACCGCCTGGGCCAGGGGATGCTCAGACACCGATTCAATGGAAACCGCGACACTGAGGATCTCCTCTTCCGTCCGATCTCCGGCGCATACGATATCCGTGACCTCGGGCGCTCCCTGTGTCAGGGTGCCGGTCTTGTCAAAGGCGATGGCGGTGAGCTTGTAGGCGTTTTCCAGACTTTCGCCCCCCTTGATCAGGATCCCGCGTTCGGCCCCGATCCCGGTCCCCACCATGACGGCAGTGGGGGTGGCCAGGCCCATGGCGCAGGGACAGGCGATAACCAGGACCGATACAAAGTTGAGGAGGGCCCTGCTGAAGATGGGTTCTGGGACCAGAACATACCAGATCACAAAGGTGAGGATGGCAATCCCGAAAACCACCGGGACAAAGATGGACGCAACCTTGTCCGCAAGGCGTTGTATGGGGGCCTTGGAGCCCTGTGCCTCTTCCACCAGCCGGATAATCTGTGCGAGGGCGGTTTCAGCCCCCACGCGGGTGGCCCTGAAGGTAAAACTGCCGCTCTTGTTGATGGTGGCTGCAAAGACCTCGCTCCCGGCCTCCTTGGCAACCGGGATGCTCTCACCGGTCAGCATGGCCTCGTCAACCGCCGACGCCCCGGAGACCACCATGCCGTCGGTAGGAATCCTTTCACCGGGCCGTACCACGATCAGGTCATCCGGGATAACCGATTCTATGGGGATGTCCGACTCCTTCCCGCCTCGGATAACACGGGCCGTCCGGGGCTTGAGCCCCATGAGATTCTTGATGGCCGACGTGGTTTTCCCCTTGGCCCTTGCCTCTAAGAGCCTGCCCAACAGGACCAGAGTGATGATCATGGCCGCGCCGTCAAAATAGACATGGGGCGAAATCCCGGCCCCGACGAACAGCCGAGGCGCAAAGGCTGCCAAAGACGAATAGAGATAGGCCGACAGTGCCCCCACCGCCACCAGCGTGTTCATGTCCGTGGTCTTTTGCCGGGCCGCCTTGATCGCCCCGATGATAAACCGGCTGCCCACCCAGAAGACCACGGGCGTGGTGAGAACAAAGAGGACAACCAGCATGATCTGCCTGGGGATGAGGCGAAGGAAGGGGAACCATGACTGCATGGAACCCATAAAGATGAGGGTGCTCAGGACCACGCCGGCCCAAAACCGGGTCTTTAGTTCCCTGATTTCTCTGATCCGGGCCGCCTCGACCGGGTCTGTTAAAAGCTCCTCGGACGCGTTCAGGAACTCGTACCCCGCATCCGATACCGTTTTCCGGACGGCCTCCAGACCGGCCCAATCCAGCCGGTGGATCACCGTGGCCCTCCCGGTGGCCAGGTTGACCGCTGCATCAGTGACGCCGTCGATCGTTTCAAGGATGGATTCTACACGCCGGACACATGCGGCGCACGTCATCCCCCCTATGGAAACAGTGGTTTTTTGAAGAGCGGGTTCCCCTGCCGTGTCTCGGCCGATCACCTCGTAGCCCAGGTCCCTGACCTTCGCGGCCATCTGATCCATGCCCACTTCTGCCGGGTCATACTCGACAGTGGCCTTTTGTGTAGCAAAATTGACCGAGGCCGATGACACGCCTTTCAGGTCTGCCAATCCCTGCTCGACCCGGCGCACGCAGGCCGCGCAGGACATCCCGGAGATCTGAAGCTGGACCTTTTCAGACAACCTGGTACCCTGCCTTCTTGACCGCTTCTCGTACCGTGTTTATATCAACGGGAACTGCTTCATCAAATGTGGCCTCACCCGTTTGGAGATCCACATTGACATTTCTCACCCCGTCGATCCCGCTCAAAGCTTTCTGAACGGCCATGACGCAATGATTGCACGACATCCCCTTTATCTTTACAGTGGCCATAACCTTGCTCCCTTTTGTAAAAGTTTAATTGTTCAGTATTCCCGCTCCTAAACGGGACTACGAGGCTGACGCCTGAACTCCGAAAAAGGAATTTACCGGGTTTGATCCTCTATATATTGAGATAATATGCTAAATCCTCCTTTAAGGTTACCTGTTTCTGGTCGAAGATCCCGTCTTCAGCGGGATTACTCGTTGCTGGGTACTGGATACTGGATGCCAGATGTTCGGATGCTGGTTTTCAACTTTAGTCACTTTAGCTCACTTTACTGACTTTAGCTCACTTCCCTCCTCGTACATCCCTGTCAACTGGCCGCATGCAGCCAGGATGTCCCTCCCCTTGCTTTTTCGGATCATGGCCGTGAAATGGCGGTCGGCCAGAATCTCCTGGAACTGAATGATCCGCTCCATGGGGGGCGGCGACATGTCGCCGCCCGATGCAGCGTTCAAGGGAATGAGGTTGATCTTGGCCCGAAGCCCCGAAAGAACCTCTGTCAGCTTCAGTGCATCCTCGTCTCGATCGTTGACGCCATCAATCAGGATATACTCAAAGGTGATCATCCGCCGATTGGGAAGGGGAAACTCCCTGCATACCTGGATAAGAAGGCTGATAGGGTATTTCCGGTTGACAGGCATAAGCCGGCTCCGCGTCGCATCGTCCGCCGCATTCAGAGACACCGCCAGATTGACCGTCATATCCTGTCCCAGCCTCTCTATCTCAGGGACCAAACCACAGGTGGAGAGGGTCACCTTCTTGTGAGAGAAATTCATCCCATCTCCTGCGATCAGGTTTCCAATGGCCTTTATCACGGCATCATAATTGGCAAGTGGCTCCCCCATCCCCATGAGCACGATATTGGTTAATCGCTCCGGCTCATCCAGCGAGCGCTTGACGAAGATGACCTGTTCGATGATCTCCGAAGGGCTGAGGTCTCTCTTGAACCCCTGTTTCCCTGTCAGACAGAACCGGCAGCCCATGGCGCAGCCCGCCTGGGAGGAGATGCAGAGGGTGAGGTGGTCCCGTTCAGCGATGAGGACCGATTCGATCAGATGGCCGTCGTGGAGTCTGAAGAGATATTTCCGGGTCCCGTCCTCAGAGGTCAGGGTCGTGACCTCTTCAAGCGGCGCAATAATGGTCTTTTCCCTGACAAGTTCCCGGATGCTCTTGGGGAGGTTCTCCATCTCGCCGCATGATCCGGCGAGCCTGGTCAGAAGCCAGTGCCGTATCTGTCTGCCCCGGTAGGGTTCAAGACCGTTGTCCACAGCCCACTGTTCGGTTTCGCGGGCATTCAGCCCTTTGAGATCCGTTTTCATCCGTTTCTTTGCCTGTGATACAAGGGAGCATGCAGTTGTAGTGTGGAGTGCCTGAAGTTAACCAGAAATTGACTCCCAACTCCAAACTTCTAACTTCAAGTGTACCCCGGAACCCATTTTTTGTACAGAAAGATCAGAAATTAGATGAGCTTTATAGAAAAATGGGTTATAAGGGCTGACAGGCATATACTCTGCAGGAGGAAAAGACGATGACGAAAGAGGACTTGATCAAGGGAAAACGGATCCTGATCGTGGATGACGAACCGGATGTTCTGGAAACCCTGGAAGATCTGCTGTCCACGGCTAAAATCACCACGGCCGGCGCTTTTGAAGATGCAAAAAGGCACATGGAGGCAGAGCATTTCGACATTGCCATCCTGGACATCATGGGGGTGAATGGCTATGAGCTGTTGAAAATCGCCAACCAGAAAAAGATGACGGCCATCATGTTGACGGCCCACGCCTTTACCCCTGAAGATACCATGAAATCGCACCAGGAAGGGGCTGCCCTTTACGTGCCCAAGGACAGGATGATTGACATTGTCACTTATCTGGATGATGTCCTGGAAGCGGAACAGAAGGGGAAGACCACCTGGTGGCGCTGGATCGACCGATTCGCGGACCTGTATGACCAGAAGTTTGAAAAGGACTGGCGATACAAGGACAAGGCCTTCTGGAAGGGATTCCCCTATGCATGATGCGTTCCCACGCAGAGCGGGGGAACGAGGTGTTTTAGCGTGGGAGCGAGGGGAATCCTCACTTTTCACTTTTCAATCTGCTGATGTCGCATGGTCCTTAGTTGGGCCAGATCCCAGACATAATCGTACAGGTGAAGCCCCTTGCTGGCCGCGATCATCTCGCCGTCCTCCACCCCGATGCTCGAGGCCATATACTCTTTGAGGAGCTGGATCGCCCCCAGGTTTGCCGGGAGCCCGTTCCAGAGGTCCCACGACCTGAAATATACGATGAAATGAAGTTTCCCATCCTTGATTCGGGTATCTATCCCCCGAAGACAGGGCGGATCGCCTAAATAAATGGCCTGCGGATCGCCCACCGTCATGTAGGCCTGGTTGGTCCCAAAACCGTCTTCCCGGTACATGCGTACGACCTCGGCGATCTGCGGCTCTAAGTACTGTCCATAGGTATAGTCCTCGCCCGGCTGCCTGGCCGATGTCATTAGGTAGGGGAGGTATTCCTCGAGATACCCATCGGCGACCGGGTTGGGAATGCCGAGGGCCGGGGGGATATCGGGGATAAGGGGCCGCACTCCGGGATATCGGATCTGAATCGTGACATAATCAAACTCGAGTCGCTTCTGACCTGCATAACTGCCCCGGTCGATCACATACTCCCTTCCGGTCTCGAGCAATCGGTAGACGCACTGAAACCAGGCGTCCGGCAGGTCCCGCGCATCAATAAATTCCAGTTTCATGCGACACGGCATCCTTTCAGTCAAATTCCGCCACGAGGAAGGTGTGATCGGACGGCTTTTGCATGGCCCTGGCCTCCCTGTCGATCCAGACGGATCGGGACCTTTCGGCCTGGGGGGCCGTACCCAGGATATAGTCGATCCGCCACCCCATGTTTCGTTTGAAGCCGTTCGGGATACGATAATCCCAGAAGGTATACTGGTTCCCCTCGCTGACATGCTTCCGGAAGATATCCACCAGGCCCCAGTTGAAAAATTGCTGGAGCATGGCCTGCTCATCCGGGTGGAATCCCACCTGGCCCCTGAACCCATCGGGGTCGAAAAGGTCCATGGCCGTATAGGCCACATTGAAATCCCCTGCCACCAGAAGCCGAGAAGACAGGTCATACTGGGCGGTGATATGATCGAGGAGATGCTCGAGCCATGCCAGCTTGAACTGGAACTTGTCTGAACCGGCTTCAAATCCCTGGGGCACATACACGTTGATTACGTGAAGAGCCCCCATGCGTCCGCTGATGAACCGCGCCTCGTCCACGCCCTGGACAGGGAGTTCGGTCTTCACATCAGTCAATGGGGACCTGCTCAGAATGGCCACCCCGTTGTAGGATTTCTGCCCACGAAACACCGCGTGGTACCCGGCCTCCTCCACAGGTTTGACCGGAAAATCCACATCCTGGACCTTGGTCTCCTGGAGAAAAAGGACATCCGGGGCCTCCCGCTCCAGCCATCCCAGGATGATGGGGAGCCTCGCACGCATCGAATTGGCGTTAAATGTGGCGACTTTCATTCCTTGTGGGACCTTTGAACCGTGAAGAGCTGTTGAGCTGTCAGCGGATCAGCCATGAGCTTGTGAACTCTTAAAACCTCAACCTCATGCCTTACGCCTGGCACATTACGCCTGACGCCTCTTCCATATATCATGCCGAGGTCCGCATATTCAATCCAAAAAACCGCTTCAGACTTAACCGCTTGATTTGTGGAAGTCTTTACCCTATACTCACTCCCAACCAGCGCATTGTTCATGCCCATGTCGTATTGAAATTCTCCTAAATCCCTAAAAGTTACAACCTCTTAAGTATTAAAGTGATGCATTAAAGGCGGCAATGGATGCTATCAAACGGACTTCACAAAAGCGCAGATATTGTCAGCGACATCACGGTCAGAGACCGGCAGCCGGTTTGCTGCCCACGCATAAGAGAGGAGGAATATCATGAATAAGAATCTGATAAAAATTTTTGAATATGCACTGAACCAGGAAAAGACCGGCATGAGTTTTTTTGAGACGTCCCTTCAGCGGATGGGGATCGGGGCGGCAGTGACGGCCTTCAAACAAATCATTGAAGAGGAGAAAAGTCATGTGCGCTTTATCGATGCCATCTTGAAAGATCTCAGGAATGAGGGGGACGTGGATTTCTCACGAATTGAAGGTCTTGCACTGGCGCCCACCAACTATTTCGACGACCGTAGCCGGTCGGAATTCTTGGAGCAATGTGTCTATGAGTCCATGATTCCTGATGTGACGGTCTTCAATACGGCCTGGCTGATCGAGAAGGACCTGAGTGAATTCTATCAGAGCATGGCGGATAAGGTCCAGGGGCCCCCGGCCGAGGCGCTCAGGATGCTGGCCTCATGGGAAAAGGCCCACGAAAAATTTTTCAGGGAATACCGGGATAAACTTACCGAGACCTATTCGAAAATGCCCTGGGGCGGCTAAGCGGCCGAGGATGCCCGTCATGTGCAACATCCTAATTATTTACCATTCCCAATCGGGTCACACGCAGAAGATGGCTGAGACCGTGGCCCAGGGCGCCGGCTCTATTGAAGGGGTTACTGTCATCCTCAAGCGGGCGTGCGAGGCAGGCCTTGACGATCTCCTCAACTGTGACGGCCTGGCTATCGGTTCGCCGGAATACTTCGGGTATATGTCCGGCATGGTCAAAGATTTTTTTGACCGGACCTATGATAAGGCCCGCGGCAGAAAAGAGGTTTTCAAGAAGCCATACGTCGTCTTTGTGAGCGCAGGCAATGACGGGACCGGGGCCTTGAATCATATCGAACGGATCTGCATTGGGTACCAGTTCAAAAAGGTCTGTGATGCGGTGGTGGCCAGGGGGGAAATCGACAGAGAGACACTCATCCGGTGCGATGAACTGGGAAAGACGATCGCGGCCGGATGCAAAGAAGGGATCTATTGAAGGGGTAGATACCTGCCTGCGGTTTTGCTCAAGTCCGACACTGAGGAATTAAGGCGCCACGGTCCCTTATCCACTTCGCTGAGGTAGCGCAATCTTGCGTTTTTCCGGGTCCGCCTGCCGACGGTACAAAACGACTGTGTGTCCGATCATGCCCACGTTCTCCGCGCCCGTCTCTTTTTCGATTCGGCCGGAGATTTCTGTCTTTTGATCCTTTTCCTTGAAATCGTTGAACTTCACCTTAATGAGTTCATGTCTTTCCAGGGCTTTTTCTGCCGACGACAGGACTTCAGGCGTCAGACCTTTCTGGCCGACAAAAACCACCGGTTTCAGGCCTTGGGCAAGCCCCCGCAGATATTTCCGCTGAAAACCCTCTAATTTTTCCATGTCCGCTCCCTCTACTCGACCTTGAAACCTCACGCCGTTTGGTACTGGTGCTGGAACTGGGTAAGGCGACGATCCAAGGGCATCGTTAGATTTGGTTCCGGCTTGTCCGAGTCAGTAAAGAACCTCGGCACCCGGTAGTACATTCCCGCGCCGGTGTGTATTAAACAAGAAGAGGGCTCTGGAGTCAACGAAATTGACAGGAATGGAGTGATGACGAAAACCCTCTTGACATCCGGTCCAGAACGGTGCAGGGTCCGCAATCAGAAAAATAAACGTGTGAGACCGCCTCGCCCCGTGAGGACTGGTTTCCCCATTCTGTTAAACCGTCCCCGAACAGGGATTTTCATATGAAAGAGACAATATGGACGTACAGACAGCACTCACAAGGCTGAAGGCCTGGTTTGAGGAGTATGTAAATCAATTTGCTTCGGGTGATCCGCGCGTCCAAGAAAACATGGATCTGAAGGCAGGACATACCCGGCGGGTATGTGCCGCCATCCTCGATATAGGCGCCAGTCTCAATCTTTCGACAGAGGACCTGTGTACGGCCGAGGCCACCGGGTGGCTCCACGACATCGGCCGGTTTGAGCAATACACGCACTACGGGACCTTCATGGATCACCGATCCGAGGATCATGCGGCCTTGGGGGTCAGTGTCATAAAGGAGAGCCGCATCCTCGAAAAGATCGGCGCCTTTGATCCGGAGATCATCCTGCGGGTTGTAGGCGCCCATAACCGGGCCGCGCTCCCCGCCGGAGAAGATGAGCGGACACTCTTCTTCCTGAAACTCCTCAGGGATGCGGACAAGGTGGATATCTGGCATGTGGTCACAGCCTACTATCAGGACCGCAAACAGAGGCGAAACCATGCCCTTGAACTGGATCTACCGGACTCCCCTCATATCTCGCAACCGGTCTACGAGGCCCTGATGAAGGGACGGCTCGTAAAGATGGCCGATCTGAAGACGGTCAACGATTTCAAATTGCTCCAGATGGGATGGATCTACGACGCAAACTTTCCCCGAACCTTTCAAATTGTCCGTGAGAAGGCATACCTCGAAGTGATCCGGGACGCCCTCTCCATCATGTCCGACCGTACGTCCGATGTCTACGGCCGTGCCCGATCATATCTGGACCGCCACTGCCTTGACAGGGGAGCCGTTTGAGAGGGCGATATCTCAAATTTTGGGTAGCCATCAGAACCCGATCCGTGTAAAATACAAATTTGGTAACTCTTTAGCCTCTTGATAGAAGGCGGGGCAACATGACAGGGCCGTGGGGGTCTCTTTCATATGCCTAAAGTGTTACCAAATTTGAAATTCTCTGAAGTTCTGAAACACTTTTTGAGCGACGCAGTGGACTGTGTGCGCATTTTCCGGGCGAGAAGCAGGTGATGTTGGGTCCGCTTCACTCTACCCAACCTACGCGCTCTAACCAATATCCACGATCGAGTATCCGGTATCCAGTTTCATACGAGGAGGTTCACCATGTCTTACCAGACCGTTATTGTCGAGCAGAAGGGGCACGTGGGCATCATCACGCTGAACCGTCCGCAGGCCATGAACACGTTCAGTTCCGAGATGGCCATAGAGCTAAACCAGGCACTGATCCAATTGGACAACGACAAAGCCATCCGAGTGGTGGTCGTAAAGGGGGCTGGAAAGGCCTTCAGCGTCGGGATTGACATATCGGAATTCTTCGGCAAATCCCTGAGGGAGTATCGGGAATGGGTGGGGCTCATGGAGCAGATGAACCATGCCATCGCCGACATGAAAAAGCCGATCATTGCATCTGTCCACGGTTTTGCCGTGGCCAACGGCGCGGGTCTGGTAGCGGCCTGTGACCTGGCGGTGGTTGCAGCCGGAACAAAAATCGGCACCACAGCCATCAATGTGGGGCTCTTCTGCATGGGTCCGGCAGTCCCCCTCTCCAGATCCCTGGGTAGAAAACGCTGTATGGAAATGCTACTTACCGGGGACATGGTATCCGCGGAAGATGCGGAACGGTGGGGACTGGTCAACAAGGTCGTTCCTCTGGAGCAGTTGGAGGAGGCCACCATGGCCTTGGCCAATAAGCTGGCAGAGAAAAGCCCCCTGGCCCTCCAGATGGGGAAACAGGCCTTTTACGGCATGTCTGACATGGAGTTTGGCAAGGCTCTGCAATATTCCAATGAGGTATTTGCGGCCCTCTGTATGACTGAGGACGCAACAGAGGGGATCAATGCATTCCTGGAAAAGCGGAAACCAGACTGGAAGGAAAGGTAGAAGGTATCTGACCGAAAACCCGATTCAACAGGATGCGGAGCTCTCGGTCAGTCGCCATGGTTAATGATAGTCATGGGTCCCTAAGATGACATCGATGCCCGTATTGTTTTTGAGGAGCTGGGCGAATTCCTCAGCCGTGCCGTAGGGGCACCCTGGTTTGGCATTTGCAAGACATGAACTGAGGTAAATCGCATCCGGTTTGATCTCGGAGAGCTTCATGGCCATTCCCAGGTTGGAAACGAGGGTCCTTCCCGGACATTCGCATTTGACAAATGCCGTTACCAGGGACGGCTCGTCGAACTTCCCCTCCCCGAGCGCAGCCGCCTTCAGACACCGCCACTCACCGGGGCACCCATATCCGCTGTCCATGTAAGCGCCACAACCGATAACCGCTACCTTTTTCATTAGCTTTTCCTCCTCTTTTCTGTTGGTATGGTTTTAATCCGTCCCGGCCCACATATCACACTCTCACGTGAGATGTCACCCAATTTCAAAAACAGCCGACCGAAAGGGAACCATCAGACGTCCCTGGTTTTCCGGACCTGAAAAATGACAGATGTCCATATCCACAAATCTGATATACGGGTATAGGGAGAAAAGCGCCCGTCTTGCCAGGGAAACGGGTATCATGCACCCCGGCTAATTCTCGCTCATCAGGTGGGCGACGGCCTTTTCCAGGCCGTCGATGGTCAGCTCGAACATGGGAAATATCTCGCGGATGGCGTTGATCGTGCGGGTATAGGGCCATTCAGGGGCCATCTTGGGATTCAGCCAGGCGGAGTGTCGAAACGTATCGGCGATAAACCGGAGCCTCTCGTAGCTCGGCAGGGTCGATCTCTCTTCGATATGGATCGACCCGTCCGTGGCCATCAGTTCATAGGGGGCCATGCTGGCGTCGCCCACGATGATAAACCGCGTTTCCGGATCACGACGGGCCAGATCCTCGACCCGCACAGGCTTCTTGAACCGGGGGGGGTCCTCCCAGATATGGTCATAGATGGTATTGTGAAAGAAAAAGGTCTTCACTTCCTTGAACTGGGCGCGCGCATAATTGAACAAGGTCTGCACCATCTCAATATACGGGTCCATGGACCAGCCGCCGTTGTCAATGGCCAGGATAATTTTCAGGCGATCCTTGAGACTCCTCTCGAAGATAATCTCTATCTCCCCGGCGTTTTTCATCGTCTGGTAGATGGTCTCGTCGATGTTGACCACGTCCTTGGGACCGGTGGGCACCATATTCCTCAACCGCTTCAGGGCCTCTCCGATCTGGGCCTGGGTGAGGGGGCCTTCCTGGGAATAGTCGCGGTACCGCCGGTCCATGGCTACCTTGACGGCCGATTTGTTTCGCGACATGCCGCCGACCCGCATCCCGCCCGGATGATAGCCTGAGTGCCCCACCGGAGAGGTGCCGCCGGTCCCGATCCATTTGCTGCCGCCATGATGCGCCTCTGTCTGCTCTTTCAGCCGGTCCAGGAAGTACTGAAGGAGTTCTTCGGGGCTCAACTTGTTGAGGGCTTCCTTATCCATCCCCAATGCATCGGCCACCGCTTCGGGGTCTTTGAGCCACTCCTCCAACATGGCCTGGGCCACCTGAGAAAGCTCAAAGGCCTCAGGCTCTTTCAGCTCTGCCCCTTCAAAGCGGTGGGCAAAAACCTGATCATACAGGTCGAAATACCTCTCGCTCTTCACCAGGATCGATCGGGCCGCGGTATAAAAATCATCAATGGAGGTGATCAGTCCCATCTGAAGGGCCTTTTGAAGACGCAGGAACGACGTGGGGGATACCGGTATGCCCACCTGTCTCAAGAGATAAAAAAAACTTGTAAACATAAGGTCCTCCGGGTCAGACCCTCATTCGCACGGCCGCATTTCGCGCAACCGCATAGTCAGGGCTCTTTTTGAAGAGCACACCCAGATAGGGGAGATCTCCCTTGATGAGTTCCTTCACATTGAAATCCGGATCGGCCTGAAGCGCGCGAATCCAGTTGATCAACTCCCGCGTCGCCGGCTTCTTCTCGATGCCCCTGAAATCTCTCACCTTATAAAAGGCCCGAATCGAACTTTCCAGGAGGTCTTTGCTGATATCAGGGAAATGGACATTGAGGATTTCCCGCATCATGTCCGCATCAGGGAAGGCAATGTGGTGGAAATTGCAGCGGCCCAGGAAGGGATCGGACAGGTCCTTCTTGGCATTGGATGTAATGATGATCACCGGTCTCTTCTTGGCTGTA
Source organism: uncultured Desulfobacteraceae bacterium (assembly GCA_964409475.1). GTDB lineage: Bacteria > Desulfobacterota > DSM-4660 > Desulfatiglandales > Desulfatiglandaceae > AUK324. The sequence continues at coordinate 20,084 of CAYPDL010000071.1, forward strand.
ATGGTTTTGTCGATTTCTATGATATCAAATTCCATCTGATCCAGGACGTCCAGCATGTCATCCTGGAAATCCGTATCGGCCTTATCGATCTCATCGATCAGGAGAACCACCCGTTCCTCTGATGCAAAGGACTGGCCTATCTTCCCCATCTTGATATAGTCTTCGATATTGCTGACATCTCTGTTGGAGTCGCCGAAACGGCTGTCATTGAGCCGCGTAAGGGTATCATACTGGTACAGGGCCTCGACCAGCTTCATGCTCGATTTGACATTCAGGACGATCAGCTTCATATTCAACGCCTCTGAAATCGCATGAGCCAACATGGTCTTGCCGGTCCCCGGCTCCCCCTTCAGGAGGAGGGGCATTTCCAGTGCCATTGAGATGTTGACGATCTTGGCCAGCTCTTCGTCCAGGACATATTTGGTGGCGCCGCTGAACTTCCAACTTGCACTGCTTTCTGAATTCATATGTCTGCTCCTTGCAAAAAATGGAATTTTATCATAGATCTTATGAAACATAGGTTCCTTCTGATTTGCGATCTTAAAAACAAACTTTAAGCACTTTTCGGCACAGGTCAATACACGGTCCAGGTTTTTCGGCTGGATAGCCGCTCACAGAGGGCGAATGCAGGAGGCGCAAGGCGCAATACGTTTGAGCTGTTGAGCCCCACAGCCATCTATCGGCCATCAGCTTACCAGCTTATCAGCCATGAGCCTTGAGCCTTGAGCCGGCAACGAGTAACCACCATCCGGTAATGAGTAACCAGTAACCGGTAACGAACAACCGGTTTTATACGGGGAGCACCATGCCTTTAGCCTTTGATTCCACCAGCCACGGCCCCATCGCCTTTGGCTTTTTCAATATTGATTCCGACATGCTGCTGCTTGATCGCTATTTCCTTTTTGCAACGGAGTTTTGCAGCCATATCAGAAAGATCGCCGAATATGTCGAACCCAGTCCATACGAGACATCATGGGAGGTCTACAACATTCCGAATCCGGCTGATATTGGAGACCTCATGGGGGCCATTCATGGGGTTCATTATACCGGTTTCATTGGCGAGGCCTATCTCAGGTTTCCATTCCCGGAAAGGCCTGAGGATTTCAAACAGAAACCCGAAGGGTACCGGACCCGGGCCGATATGGTTGCGATCATTGAGAAATTCGCACGGACCGTTGAGATCCCGTTTTCCATTGATCCGGAGGCAGGAGAGGTCTCCATCGGTCCCTATGGCTTCACCAGGGCTGCGTTTCACGAATTGATCCGATATGTCTGGCAAGGGGGATATCCCCGCTGGAAAGACGAAATACGCCCCGATTACGTGTTTGCCATGAAAGAGGCGATCCGCCTCAGTTCCTGTCGGGTGCTAAGTGGCCTGGAGCTGATGGATTGACGTCTTGTGAGCGGGCATGTTTCAAACGAGCCCCGCCTCTCAGCCCCAGGCAGGCCGGTCAGACCGGCCTGCCTCGCCTGTTCCGTCAACGCTCTCGGCATGGCGGGCAGGTCAGGCAGAAACTTTTGCAGGTGCCTAAAGTGGGCTAAGGCATGTAAAACATATGAATCGAACCTCCAATCCTGCTTCCCGGCGGGAGCAAGGCGTGAAATGAACCGGCAACCAGTATCCAGCAACCAGTTTCACACGAGTCGATCCAACGTTAAAGGATGGAGCATGAAGAAAGGAAAGGCGTTTATGGAATGCCGGTCAGGTTCCCAAGGGCCACGGGAATTGCCGGGGAGCTGCAAATGAATAAAGAGAGCGTCCGGTGGCTCATCTTATTCATAATACTGATGGCCGGCTCCTATTGGGTCGACCAGAGTCAGTGGTTTCAGGAGATCCTTTTAGACAGGCTCGCCGATGTGATCACGACTGTCACCGTAGGGACGCTGTCTTTTCTGGGGGCCCATCTGGAGCAGGCAGGTTCGACGGTAATCACTGGATCGGGCAGAATTGAGATCGCCAGATCGTGCACCGGGAGCTTTGTCTTTATGATGTTTGCAGCCGCCATCATCCCCTTCCCGTCCACATGGGAATGGCGGTTTAAAGGCCTTTTCTTTGGCCTGGCTGCGCTCACGATCCTCAATCTGTTTCGCACCTGCATGATCGTGCTGGTGGGATCCCGGTTTCCCCACGCCATACAGGCCTTTCACCTCATCATCGGTCAGATCATTGTGATTGCGGGTATGACAACGGTCTTCCTGTGGTGGGCAAAGCGCCCCCAACAAGGCCCTCCCGTCTCATTTTTCAGAAATAACAGACAGATCTTCCGTGCAGTGTCTCTCTTTTGCGTTGGCTACCTGTGTGGATTCTGGCTCTACCAGGCATTTCTCGAAAGCCCGCCCGGACTTTTTGTCAAACATATGGTTGAGGCCCACACCTTCTGGATCACCTCGCTCCTGAACGAGACGTTTCTGCGAGGCCATCTGTCACAGTTTTCCGCCGCCCCGGTCAAGCTCGTAGATGGCTGTCTCTCGAGCCCGATGGTGGTGGTCTTTGTGGCGATAGCAGTTGCCTGGCCGACCCGCTGGTGGAAGCGCGCCGTCATTATCCTAATAGGGTTTATCCCCTTTTTCTATGGTTATCATTTGATCCGGGCGATTCTGGTCTCTCTCAGCCTCGGCATTCAGTCAAAAGAGGTCAACTTCGCCTACAATTTTTATGGGCAGCTACTGCTTGTCATTGCCCTTTTCGTCTGGACAGCCTATCTGTGGTGTTTCAGTCTGAAATCGATTTCGTGCAGGAAATTCCTCTATCTTTTTGCGCCAAGCGGCCTGATTGGCCTGTCACTTGCCCTGGGACTGGGGGGGGTGATGCGCCAGTTTCTGATCCCCTTTCTGACTATGCAGATTTCAGACGCACCGCTTCTCTCCTACGATCCGGAACAGATGGTCAGCCTCATGTTCGA
>CAYPDL010000072.1:0-22662 GCA_964409475.1 uncultured Desulfobacteraceae bacterium
GGGTGGAAGGACCGTTGGCGCGGGCGTTATCAGTGAGATTATCGAGTAAGGGAGAGCGGTATGATAACCAACCAGAAGATTCGGATTCGATTGAAGGCCTATGATCATAAGCTTCTGGACCAGTCTGCCAAGGAGATTGTTGAGACGGCCAAGGAGACAGGCGCCAGAGTGGCCGGGCCCATTCCTCTCCCTACGATCATCAATAAATACTGTGTTCTCAGATCCCCTCATGTGGACAAGAAGTCAAGAGAGCAGTTCGAGATAAGAACACACAAGCGGTTATTGGATATATTGGAACCCACCCAGCAGACCGTTGACTCTCTTATGAAGCTTGACCTGGCGGCAGGGGTGGATGTGGAGATCAAACTATAGGGTTTCCGGGGTAAGCGGGAATCGAAATGAGTGCAGGGTTCATTTGGAGCTAAATCCCCATGATCAATAAGCTTTTTGGCAGAAAAATCGGCATGACGAGTTACTTCCTCGATGAAGGGAAAAGCGTGCCGGCAACGGTGCTGAAGATTGGACCTTGCGTGGTGGTACAGAAAAAGACCCGTGAAAAAGAGGGCTATGACGCCGTCCAGATAGGTTACGGTCCTAAAAAAGAAAGCCGTGTAAACAAGCCGTTGAAAGGCCATTTCAAGGCAGTGGGAGACCGGTGTTTCAGCCAATTGAGAGAGGTCAGGGTAGATGATCCCGGTGCCTTTCAACTGGGGGATGAAATCAGATCCGATATCTTTACCGTCGGCGAGTCCGTGCATGTGCGAGGAGTCAGCAAGGGAAGGGGATTTAGCGGCGTCATTAAGAGATGGGGGTTTTCCGGAGGGAGGGCGACTCACGGCTCCCGGTCTCACAGGGTCCCGGGATCGATAGGTGCCTGTGCAACACCCGGAAGAGTTCAAAAAGGAAGAAAAATGCCCGGCAGGATGGGAAATCAGAATGTCACCATCAAAAATCTAAAGGTCATCGATGTAAGACCGGAGATGGATCTGGTCTTGGTCAGAGGGGCGGTGCCCGGAGGAACAAACAGTTTTCTTGAGATCTGGAAGGCCGGTGCCGGTACGTGATGCTGCGAATACCTTCTGGTGGAGCATGGATTCGCAAATCCTCAAGTTGAGGTGGATATATGACTGTGGCGGATGTATATAATCTTCAAAACGAAAAGGTTTCGGAAATAGAACTGAAGGACGAGGTCTTTGCCGTCCCCATAAAGAAGCATGTCCTACACCAGGTGGTGATGGGCCAGCTTTCCAGGCGCAGGGCCGGGACAGCCGCCACAAAGGGCCGGTCGGATGTCAAGTGCTCCGGAAATAAGCTCTGGCGACAGAAAGGTACCGGCCGGGCCAGGGTCGGGAGCGGTTCGTCTCCTACTCGAAAGGGGGGCGGCGTGGCCTTTGGACCATCCCCGCGGGACTTTTCACAAAAGGTACCCAAGAAGGTGAGAAGGTTGGCATTGCGCATGGCCCTGACGGATAAGGTTCAGGACAACCACCTGACCATTGTTGAGGATTTCAGCCTTCCTGAAATCAAGACAAAAAAATTCGTGGAAACCCTGAGGCGTTTTGATGTCAAGAAGGCCCTGATCGTAACGGGCGGAAAGTCAGAGAATCTGGAGAAGTCCTCTAAAAACGTCCCTCTAATAAAGGTCATGCGGTATGAGGGGTTAAATGTATACGATCTGTTGAGATATGATCACCTTTTTATCGAACAGCCCGCAGTTCAGAAGATAGAGGAGGCGTTGGTTTCATAGTGGATATCTATCAAGTCATCAAAGAGCCGCACATCACCGAAAAGGCCAATATGCAAAAAAGCGAGACCAATCAGGTCACTTTCAATGTGCACAGGGGCGCCAACAAGATAGAAATCAGGCAGGCCGTGGAGACCCTTCTCAAGACGAAGGTCCTGGATGTGAGGACAATGAATGTGCGGGGAAAGAGTCGACGGATGGGCAAAACGATGGGGAGGCGACCCCATTGGAAAAAGGCGATCGTGAAACTGGCGCCCGGTCAAAATATCGAATTCTTTGAGGGGATGTAAGGGTTTGGATTGGCGATTGGCGATCACCGATTGCCGATTGGAAGACTGGGAGCGAAAGAAGAGAACGCAGGTGCGGGCGCCCAAACTATTTTTTTAGGGGTTGCCGTTGAGTGGAGAACTGAGTAACTATTTTGGTGTAATGAAGCGGAGCAGAGAATGGGCATCAAACCTCACAAACCGACCTCGCCGGGAAGAAGATTTCAGACATCTTCCGAGTTTGAGGAGATAACGCAACAAAAGCCCGAAAAGAGCCTTCTCAAGCCGTTGAGGAGTAAGGGCGGCAGGAATTCAAATGGCCGCATCACCGTTCGGCACAGGGGAGGGGGGCACAAGCGTGCATACCGTTTGATAGATTTTAAACGGGGCAAAGACGGGATCCCGGCCGTAGTGTCATCGATTGAGTACGATCCGAACCGCTCTGCCAATATTGCTCTTTTGCACTACGTGGACGGAGAAAAGCGGTATATCCTGGCCCCTAACAGGATTCAGATCGGGGACCGGCTCATGTCCGGGAAGGGGGCGGAAATCAGGAGTGGCAATGCCCTTCCCCTTCGGGATATTCCCCTGGGAACGCATATCCACAACATTGAATTGAGCATAGGGCATGGCGGTCAGTTAGCGAGAAGCGCAGGGAATTACTGCCAGTTAATGGCCAAGGAGGGGAAATATGCACAGGTCAAGCTACCCTCCGGAGAAGTTCGGATGGTCTTGCAGGATTGCAGGGCGACGATCGGGCAGGTTGGGAACCTGGACCATGAAAACATATCTATCGGCAAGGCAGGAAGAAATCGATGGTTGGGAAAAAGGCCTCGCGTGAGAGGCGTTGCCATGAATCCGGTGGATCATCCCCATGGCGGCGGCGAAGGGAAATCCTCGGGCGGAAGGCATCCTGTGACGCCGTGGGGCGTTCCGACCAAGGGGTACAGGACCCGGGTCAGGAAGGAGAGCGACAGGCTTATTGTCAAACGCCGAACCAAATAGGTTGGATGGGTGGAGTATGTACGGGGATAATCCGTCATCATTAGAATGTAGAATGCAGCAGGAGAAGAGATTTTGCCGAGATCTATAAAAAAGGGACCGTTTGTGGATGACCACCTACTTAAGAAGGTAGAAGCGGCAAGTAACACGGGCAGCAGGCAGATCATAAAGACGTGGTCCCGCAGATCCACGATCCTCCCCGATTTTGTCGGGCTTACATTTGCTGTTCACAACGGCAAAAAGTTTCTGCCGGTGTTTGTCTCGGAAGACATGGTCGGTCACAAATTGGGTGAATTTTCTCCTACAAGGACCTTCTATGGACACGCAGGAGATAAGAAATCGAAGTTGAAAGGGAAGCAGAAATAAGGGGCTGAAATGGAAATAAAGGCGGCAGCAAGATTTGTCAGGATTTCGCCCCGGAAGGTTCGCCTCGTCATGGGGCAGGTCAGGGGGAAGAAGGCGGAAGAGGCGCTGAATGCGCTTGCCTTCGCGCCTCAACGGGGCGCAGGAGTAGTGAAAAAATTGATCCATTCGGCAGTAGCGAATGCCCAGGAAAACGCCGGCATGGATGTGGACTCGCTTTATATCGCAAAGATTTACGCTGATGAAGGTCCGACCTTGAAGAGATGGCGGCCGCGGGCTCAGGGGCGTGCAACCAGAATACGGAAGAGGACCAGCCATCTAACGGTTGTTCTGGACGAGAAATAGGTCGTGGGTTGTTGATGCGCCGAAGAGACATTTTGCTCACGCTGGAGGTGTATATTGGGACAAAAAGTTCATCCGATCAGTTTTAGATTGGGGATCAACAGGAGTTGGGACTCGAAATGGTTCGCCAATGAGCAATACAGCGATTTTGTTCTGGAGGATTTCAATATCAGGAAATTCCTGAAGAAAAGGGTTTTCCAAGCCGGTGTTTCAAGAATAGAGATTGAGAGGGCGGCGAATAAGGTCCGGGTGCGCATGCATGTGGCAAGGCCGGGTATTGTGATTGGCAAAAAGGGTGTCGAGATCGAAAAGCTCAAGTCCGATTTGGAAAAAGAGATCAAGCGGGATGTGATCCTTGACATTCAGGAAGTGAGAAAGGCCGAAGTTGATGCCCAGCTGGTTGCTGAAAGTGTTGCCATGCAGTTGGTACGTCGGATTGCGTTCCGACGGGCTATGAAAAAAAGCGTTACCTCAGCGTTGAGATTCGGGGCACAGGGCATAAAGATTTCGTGCAGCGGCAGACTGGGCGGCGCTGAAATGGCACGAAGGGAATGGTATAGAGAAGGACGGGTGCCGCTGCACACGATCCGGGCCGATATTGATTACGGATTTGCAGAGGCCTTCACGACATATGGGGTTATCGGTGTAAAGGTGATCATATTTAAGGGTGAGATATTACCGAACAAGAATAGTAAAGTTTAGGAATATGTTATGCTGAGTCCAAAGAAGATCAAATATCGGAAAATGCAACGGGGTAGGCTAAAAGGGAAGGCCTACCGAGGCAGTAGCCTTGAATTCGGTGAATATGGGCTGAAGGCACTGGAATGCGGCTGGATGACTGCCCAGCAGATTGAATCGGCACGTATTGCGGTCACCAGACACGTGAAGCGCGGCGGAAAGGTCTGGATTCGCGTTTTTCCGGATAAGCCGATCGGCAAGAAGCCTCTCGAGACACGGATGGGAAAGGGGAAGGCGGCCCCCGATAAGTGGGTGGCTGTCGTGAAACCCGGAAGGATCCTGTATGAATTGGAGGGCGTTCCGAAGAGTGTGGCAGGAGAGGCCTTCCGCCTGGCAGGGCACAAACTCCCCTTTGCTACGAAATTTGTCAGCCGGGAGAACGTAATGTCATGATAGCAAAGGTACTCAGAGAACTCAGCGTAGAAGAGCTGGCGGAAAAAGAGCGAGAGGCCAAGCAGGAGCTGTTTAACTTGAGGTTCCAGAAAGCCACGGGCCAGATGGGAAATACTGCGATTATTTCCAAGACAAAGAAAGATCTGGCGCGGGTGAAAACCGTGCTCAGGGAATTGTCGATGCAGGGGCAATCAGATAACACGAGGGTGTGATGGGAGAGCGTGGACAGCGAAAAATACTGGTTGGGACGGTTGTTGGCAACCGAATGGAAAAGACAGCCGTGATCTTGGTCGAACGGTTGATCAGACATGCCGTATATAAAAAATATGTTCGACGGCGTGCAAGATATCTGGCCCATGATGCCGGGGATATCTGTGGAATCGGGGACAAGGTGCGGATTGTTGAATGTCGGCCTATCAGCAAACGGAAGAGGTGGCAGGTCTTCGATATTGTAGAGAAAAGCCAAGCGGTTTAATGGTCCGCCGGAGTTGAGGAAATGATACAGACTGAAACGAGATTACGGGTGGCTGATAATTCTGGCGCCAAATCGGTCCTCTGTATTAAGGTATTGGGTGGGTCTAAGAGGAGATACGCAACGGTTGGAGATATCATTGTCGTGAGCGTCAAGGAGGCCATGCCCAATTCCAAGGTGAAAAAGGGAGATGTTGTTCGGGCCGTGATCGTCAGGACTGCCAAGGAGATCCGCCGGATAGACGGAACTCATATTCGATTTGATGATAACTCTGCTGTCTTGATCAACGCCCAGGGTGAACCTATAGGGACGCGGATTTTCGGGCCTGTGGCAAGGGAATTGAGGGCCAAAAAATTCATGAAGATTATTTCTCTGGCCCCGGAGGTTCTTTAATTGGGCCACATAAGCCGGATTTGGGTGACAGACAACATCAGTGCTGTGGAGCGATAAACGTGCGGAAAAAGCATCCTAAAATTAGGAAAAGCGACAAGGTTATTATTGTTGCCGGAAAAGAAACAGGCAAGATTGGTACGGTGTTGAAGGTTGACAGCGAGAAGGGGCGAGTCCTTGTCGAAAAGGTGAATATGATTAAACGGCATTCCAAGCCAAGCGCCAAGACCGGCCAAGGTGGGATCGTTGAAAAGGAGGCGCCTTTAAACATCTCTAACGTGATGATTGTCTGTGATAAATGCACCGAAAAAACGCGGGTTGGGAAGCGGGTACTTGAAGACGGTTCAAAGGTCCGCATATGCCGGAAATGCGGCGAGCCCATGGATAGATAATTTTATTTTGGATCGTCGACTTTTGATTGAAAGAATGTGATTTCAGCCTGTTATTGGCGTGTCACGTGACAGGGAGGATCCATCGTTGTCTCGATTGAAGGAAAAATATTATTCTGAGGTCATGCCTTCTATGAAAAGAGAATTCGGCTATGGGAGTATCATGGCTGTTCCACGCATCAAGAAGGTTGTTTTAAATATGGGCCTTGGAGAGGCTATACAGAACATCAAGACCCTTGACTCTGCGGTCGAGGAACTCACGATGATTGCAGGACAGAGGGCGGTTGTGACCAAGGCTAGAAAGTCGATCGCCGGTTTCAAGCTGCGAGAGGGCATGCCGATCGGGTGCATGGTGACATTGCGGAGTCAAAAGATGTTCGATTTCCTGGACAAACTCTTCAATGCCGGATTGGCGCGGGTGAGGGATTTCAGGGGTCTTTCGGATAAGGTGTTTGATGGTCGGGGAAATTGCAGCATAGGGATCAGGGAGTTTATCGTCTTTTCTGAAATAGACTACGATAAGATTGACAAGATGAAGGGTCTCAATATCTCTATTGTCACAACGGCCAGAACCGATGCGGAAGGTCTTTTCCTATTAAAACAGTTAGGGATGCCTTTCCGGAATTAGGGGGGCCACAGGTAAAAGGGGAGGTTGTCTTGGCAAAGAAGTCGCTCGTTGTTAAGGCCCAGAGGAAGCAGAAGTTCAGCGCCCGTCAGTATAACAGGTGTCCGATTTGCGGGCGGAGCCGGGCCTATTTGAGAAAATTCGGAATCTGCCGTATCTGCTTCAGAAATATGGCTTCTAAGGGCGAAATCCCGGGGGTGGTAAAATCGAGCTGGTAAATACAGCGTTTCCTGTTCGGGTGCCCGACAGATTTTCCGAATACACAACAGTGGGGGGGGCAGTGCAGATAAAATGACTATGACGGATCCAGTTGCCGATATGTTGACGAGGATTAGGAATGCCCTGAGGGCTTCCCATGAAGTGGTCAATATTCCAAGCTCGAAGCTGAAGATAAATGTTGCCAAGGTCTTAAAATCCGAAGGTTACATCAAGAACTTCAGGATCATTTCCGATGGCCAGCACCGATACATACGGATTTTTCTGAAATATGATAAGGAAGGCGTGCCGGTCATTGAAGGGATCAAAAGGGTGAGCAAGCCCAGTTGCCGCGTCTACGTGGGTCGCGACCGTCTCGACAAGGTGTTGAACGGGTATGGCATCAGCATCGTTTCTACGCCAAAGGGCCTGATGACAGATAATGAGGCGAGAAAAACAGGGGTGGGCGGAGAGATCCTCTGTTCTGTTTGGTAAGCGATTCAATGCCGCCCGAGGCGGGAATAATAGGGGGAGATTTTACATGTCACGCATAGGCAAACGGCCCATTTCAATACCGGCAGATGTCGATGTAACCGTTGATGGAGATCACGTCAGGGTGAAAGGCCCTAAGGGTGAGCTGAAACGGTCAGTTCATCCCAAGATATCCGTTAAGCGGGATGGGGACGCGCTTCTGGTGGTGGTTAACGATGAATCGAGGGAGGCCAGGTCTCTTCATGGCCTTTTCGGGGCGCTGGTCAGCAATATGGTAACGGGCGTTACAAAGGGATTCGAAAGGGGACTCGAGATTGTCGGGGTCGGATACAGGGCCGAAATGAAGGGGAGGACGGCTGTTTTCAGCCTCGGCTATTCTCACCCGATCCACTTCGATCTCCCGGCGGGAATAGACGCTACTATTGAAAAGAGCAAAATCGTCTTGAGCGGTATTGACAAAGAACTTTTGGGAGTGACTGCCGCCAAGATCCGAGGACTCCGATCGCCGGAGCCCTACAAGGGCAAAGGGATCAAATATGCCGAAGAGATCATCCGCAGAAAAGCGGGCAAGGCGGGAGCAAAATAGACATCAGCAAAAAGGGATGAAGAGGTTTCCGGGATGGGTGCTGTTAGCAGATCCGAGAGAAGATTGAGAAGAAAACGCAGGGTGCGGAAGAAGATCAAAGGCAGCTCTGAGATGGCCCGTCTGTGTGTTTTCAGAAGTTCAAAACACATATATGCCCAGATCATAGACGATTCCGCGGGAAGGACGTTGGCGGAGGCATCTTCCGTGTCGAAAGACCTTCGATCCAAGATCGGAAAGGACGGGACCAACAAGAAGGGCTCGGCGATGGTCGGTTCGGCGATCGGTGAATTGGCCTTGTCCAAGGGTATCAAACGGGTTGTTTTTGACAGGAACGGTTTCTTGTACCATGGTCGTGTGAAGGCGGTTGCTGAAGCGGCGCGCAAGAGCGGACTGGAGTTTTGATCATACATGAGTGACATCCGATTTCGTTTTCACCGTTCCTACAGGTGTTGGCCCCAACCCTGAACGGCGTGAGATGATCTTCCAGATTAAACTTGTAAGAATCGATTGACAGGGAGATGACCATTGTTTGCAGGAGAAGATGAAGCACAGTTAATTGAGAAGGTTGTCCACATCAACCGGGTGGCAAAGGTTGTTAAGGGTGGCCGACGGTTCAGTTTCAGTGCCATCGTTGTCGTTGGAGACGGCAAGGGGATGGTCGGGAGCGGACTCGGTAAGGCGAATCAGGTGCCTGAAGCCATCCGGAAGGGCATTGAAAAGGCCAAAAGAGACATGAAAAACGTATGCCTCAGCGAGAAATCCATTCCCTATGAGGTCGTGGGCAACTGCGGGGCAGGACGCGTACTGTTGAAGCCTGCCGGCAAGGGTACCGGGCTGATTGCCGGAGGAGCGGTTCGTGCGGTTTTGGAGGCGGCGGGCATTCAGAATATCCTTACAAAATGCCTGGGTTCGCATAACCCTCACAATGTCGTGAAGGCAACCATCAGGGGACTTCGTCTGCTGCGGAGCCCCGAAAAAATCATGCTCCGCAGGGGAAAAATGCTTGAAGAAGCGGCCGGTTAACCTATCTATCCGGGTAAGTTTCGGCAAGGAGGCATCCTGAAGTTTAAGATGCATCCGACGCAACCGGGGCCAGAGGTGAGAATTGGAAATGACGGAAACAATCAAGGTAACGCTTGTCAGGAGCGGGCTCGGCAGAAACAAAAAGATTCGTCAAACCTTAACGGGATTGGGCTTGACTAAGCTGAATAAGTCGGTGAAATTGAAAAACACGCCAGCTATGAGGGGCATGATTGAGAAGGTCTCATTCCTTGTCAAGCTTGGTTGAGATACGGGGAAAAGAATGAAGATTAATGAGCTTTCACCCGCTGAGGGGTCCAGAAAGAAGAGAAAGAGGGTTGGAAGGGGCCCCGGATCGGGTCACGGAAAGACCTCTTGCAGGGGGCAAAAGGGACAGAATTCTCGTTCTGGAGGCGGTGTGCGGCCCGGTTTCGAGGGCGGGCAGATGCCGCTTCAAAGACGCCTTCCCAAGCGCGGCTTTACCAATCTATTCAAAAAGGAATACAACGTCATCAATGTTGACGATCTGAACCGGTTTGAGGCCGATACGCTCCTTGATCCTGCGGCCTTTCAGGAGGCCGGGCTCATCAAGAAAATGAAAGATGGGATCAAGTTGTTAGGCAATGGGGAACTGGCCCGCCCTGTTATTGTCAGAATCCACAAGGCGAGCAAGGCGGCTACGGAAAAGGTCGAGGCGGCCGGCGGGAGGGTGGAGATTATATAAGCTCTACTCTATCATGATAACTAGTGCCTGAACGGAAACCCCCTTCAGGCAAAATCCGAATATCGAATATCGAAATTCGAAACAAATTCGAATATCAAAATTCAAAACAAGGAAACTTAATTGCTCGGGAACATTATGTTTTGGTTATTTTGACATTCCGATTTTGATCATTGTTTCGGATTTCGTGCTTCGGATTTCGAATTTCTTGACCGAAAATCCGGGTTTTCGGTCAGACACTAACTATACTATCGTTTATCAAGAATCAAGAATTTCCAACGGCGACGGGTGAGACGAGATAGGCTTATGATCGGTGGATTTCAGAATATTGCTAAGATACCGGAGCTGAAGAAAAAAATTCTTTTCACGCTTCTCATGCTTGCGGTCTATCGGGTAGGGTGTCACATTCCGACTCCCGGGATTGATGGGGCGGCCCTGGCGGCATTTTTCAGCGCCCGGCAGGGAACCCTTTTCGGCCTCTTTGACATGTTCTCCGGCGGCGCGTTGAGCCAGATGTCCGTAATGGCCCTGGGCATCATGCCTTATATCAGCGCGTCCATCATATTGGAGCTGATGACGGTTGTGGTGCCATACCTGGAGAAACTGAAAAAGGAGGGCGAACAGGGCCGCAAGAAGATCACGCAATATACCCGTTACGGGACCGTTATATTGAGTATTGTTCAAGGGTTCGGCATCGCTGTCGGTCTTGAGAATATGACCAGCCCGGGCGGGGCCATGATCGTACCTGCCGGTGGTTGGGGATTCAGACTTCTCACGGTTATTACATTGACGGCCGGTACCTCCTTTCTCATGTGGTTAGGAGAGCAGATAACAGAGAGGGGGATTGGAAACGGGATCTCTCTGATCATTTTTTCGGGCATTGTTGCCGGGTTTCCGGTGGGCGTTGCCAATACCTTCAGGCTCATGAGCACCGGCGAACTGACTCCCTTTTTCATGATCCTGATCATTGCACTCATGATTGTCGTGATTGGCGCCATCGTTTTTGTTGAGAGGGGCCAGAGACGGATCCCGGTCCAATACGCCAAACGGGTGGTTGGCCGCAAGATGTATGGGGGTCAGAGCACCCATCTTCCGCTGAAGGTCAATACGGCAGGCGTGATCCCGCCCATTTTCGCCTCTTCCATTATCATGTTTCCGGCGACCATCGCCAATTTTTTGAGTGTGGATGAGTTTCCGTGGCTCCAATTTGTTGTCAAAGCGCTATCGCCCGGACATATCATCTACACTCTGATTTATGTGACCTTCATATTCTTCTTCTGCTATTTCTATACGGCCGTACATTTCAACCCGGTCGATGTTGCCGACAACATGAAACGGTCAGGAGGCTTCATTCCCGGGATCAGGCCCGGCAAGAATACTGCCGAGTATATTGACAGGGTGTTGACAAGGCTCACCTTTTCGGGCGCCGTCTATGTGTCGGTGGTTTGTGTCCTGCCCACCATCCTGATCTATCATTTGCATGTGCCATTTTATTTCGGTGGAACTGCCCTCCTGATAGTGGTCGGCGTGGCAATGGACACCACGAACCAGATCGAGTCCCACTTGCTGACCCGGCATTACGAAAGTTTTATGAAAAAAGGATTTGGAAAGGCGAGATAGCTATCTCGGTAGATTTGTTCGAAATGGTCGGGTTCTCGGGGAAGGTCATATGCCCAAGGAAGAAGCGATTGAGGTCGAGGGGATTGTGATTGAGACGCTGCCCAATGCCATGTTCAGGGTCGAACTCAAGAACGGACACCGGGTCCTGTCTCATATCTCGGGTCGAATCCGGAAGAATTTCATAAAGATATTGCCCGGGGACATGGTGATGGTGGAATTGTCCCCATACGATTTAAGCAGAGGGCGGATTGTATATCGGGGTAGCAGGCAGTGATGCAAAATCCCCGGGTGTCGATAACCTTGTCAAGCCATTTTGTGAAAGAGCAAAAAGGCGAAAATGTGAGGATGTTAGTGCCATGAAAGTGAGGGCATCAATCAAGAAGATGTGTAAACGGTGCAAAATCATTCGACGCAATGGAATAACCCGTGTGATTTGCGAAAATCCTCGTCATAAGCAGAGACAGGGATGATGTGGGCTGCCAAAACGGCAGAACCCGATCGTTTGTTGATGAGCGGGCTTTAGACAATTAAGAGAAGAGGAGTTGAAAATTGGCAAGGATCGCGGGTGTCGACTTACCAAGGGGAAAAAGGATTGAGATTGCGCTCACCTACATTTATGGCATCGGGAGGTCGACGGCGCAGAAGATACTCTCCGAGGCAGGCATAGACTGGGGCGTTAAATCAGATGATCTCACCCCTGATCAGATCACCGGTATCAGAAAGGTCATTGACGAGAAATGTAAGGTTGAAGGTGATCTGAGACGGGAAGTATCCATGAATATAAAGCGGCTGATGGATCTCGGCGCCTATCGTGGATTGAGACACAGGAGGGGTCTGCCTGTCAGGGGACAACGAACCAGTACGAACGCAAGGACGAGAAAGGGGCCGCGCAGGGCCATTATGGGAAAGAGAAAAAAATAGAGACTTGAGGAAACAGCATGGCAAAAACGGCGAGAAAGAGAACCAAATCCAAAAAGGAAAAGAAGAACGTCCCCTCCGGGATTGTCCATATTCAATCTACCTTTAACAATACCATCGTGACGATCACGGACCTTGAGGGAAATGTCATCGCTCAGTCAAGTGCGGGAAGAGGCGGCATCAAGGGGTCCAGAAAAAGCACTCCTTTTGCGGCGCAGATCGCCGGCCGGGATGCCCTCAGGCAGGCAATGGACCAGGGAATGAGGGTGGCGGAGGTCCGGGTCAAGGGACCTGGCGTAGGCAGAGAGGCTGCCTTGCGGTCACTTCAGGTAGAAGGCTTTACCGTGACGGTCATCAGGGATGTGACCCCTATTCCGCATAACGGCTGCCGCCCCCCGAAAAGGCGAAGGGTATGACCATGGTGGGTTGCGGAGCGGATAAAAAATTATACCAATGGATGACGAATAACCAGGGCAGGAGGGGTTGGTTTGGCCAGATATAGCGATTCTGCATGCAAATTGTGCCGACGAGAGAATCTGAAGCTCTATTTGAAGGGCGACCGGTGCTATGGAGACAAGTGCGCTTTTGAGAGACGTGCGTATGCGCCGGGTCAGCATGGCCAGAGACGGGGAGGAAAGGTCTCGGATTACAGGGTGCAGCTCAGGGAGAAGCAGAAAGTCAAGAGGATTTACGGCTTGTTGGAAAAGCAGTTTAGAGGTTATTATTACCGCGCTGACAAGCGGAAAGGGGTTACCGGCACCAACCTGTTGATAGTTCTTGAGTCTCGGTTAGACAATATTGTTTACCGGATGGGTTTTGCCGCCTCCCGTAAACAGGCGCGACAGTTAGTCAGGCACGATCACTTTACAGTGAACGACAAGAAGGTCAATATACCCTCTTACCTGGTGAAACCGGGAGATCAAATCGAGGTGAAAGAGAAGAGCAAAAAGGTGCCCCAGGTCATCGAAGCAATAGAGACTGTGGTCAGGAGAGGCATTCCAGACTGGATAGAAGTTGATAAGGAGAAGTTCAAGGGAACGCTGAAAGCCCTCCCCAATCGAGAAGATCTCACGATGCCCATTCAGGAACAGCTCATTATAGAATTGTACTCAAAATAAGGCATGGGAATCTGATTGTTGATGATGCTCTTTTGAAAATTTCCATTAAAAATCGTCAATAAAAGCATGGGGAGGCCTTCTTGGTAGATCTAAAAAGTAAAAACTGGCGCGAGTTGATTAAGCCGAAAAGAATCGAAATAGATTCTGAGAGCTACACCAATTCCTATGGCAAATTTGTGTGCGAACCGCTCGAAAGGGGGTTTGGAATCACCATCGGGAATTCGTTGAGGCGTGTTCTACTATCGTCCCTCCAAGGCGCAGCAATTGTATCCGTCAGGTTTGATGAGGTGCTTCATGAGTTCTCAACCATTTCGGGGGTTTTAGAGGATGTAACGGATATCATTTTGAACCTGAAGTCGATACGGCTCAGGATGGTCGATGTGGAGGAGGCCGTCATCCGTCTGAACCGAGAGGGAGAGGGCGAGGTTACTGCTGGTGATATTGAGACGGACGGTTTTGTGGAAATCCTTAACCCTGATCAACACATCGCCACCTTTAACAAGGAAGGAAAGATGAATATGGAGATGGTGGTTAGGTCAGGTAAGGGTTACGTGCCGGCAGAAAGAAACAAGACGCCGGATATGCCCATCGGCGTCATACCGGTGGATGCCGCGTTTTCCTCCATTCAAAAGGTCAACTATGTTGTGACAAACGCCCGGGTGGGCCAGATTGCTGACTATGATAAACTGACTTTTGAGGTCTGGACAGACGGAAGCGTGCTCCCCGAAGATGCTGTCGCCTACGCCGCTAAGATCCTCAAAGAGCAGATGAACCCGTTCATCAATTTCGAGGAAGAATCAGAGCCGGTAGAAGAGGAAGAGGATGTAGAGAGAGAAAAGTTGAATGAAAATCTTTTCCGGCCTGTTTCGGATCTTGAATTATCCGTACGCTCCGCCAACTGTCTGCAAAATGCCAAAATCTCTCTGATCGGTGAATTGGTTCAAAAAACAGATGCCGAGATGCTCAAGACCAAGAATTTCGGAAGGAAGTCTCTCAATGAGATCAAGGCCATTCTCGAAGAGATGGGGCTTTTTTTAGGCATGAAGATTCCGCATTTCGCTTCTTCTCCGATTGCGGATGACGAAGAAGAAGAGGGGAAGGAAGCCGGATCCGACAAGAAAAGAGAAGAGGATACGGAAGCAGAGGCGTATCCAGACGAAGAGAGAGAGGGCGAGGAAGACAAAGAGGAAAAGGTAAAAAAGAAAAAGAAGAAAAAAGAGAAGGTCCCGGAAGACAAGGAAGGCGAAAAAAAGGGGAAAGGGAAAAGATAAATGAGACACAGGAAGGCAGGGAAACAGTTGGGACGCAATACAGGTCATCGCAGGGCGATGCTCAGGAATATGGTGACCTCCCTGTTCGCTCATGAACAGATTGAAACAACCGATGCGAAAGCCAAGGTGATGCGCCCTGTGGCCGAAAAAATGATTACCCTTGCCAAACGGGGGGATCTTCATGCCCGGCGCCAGGCCCTTGCGTATATGGAGGATAAATCGGCCGTTCATAAGCTGTTTGATCAGGCCAAGGACCGATTTCTTGACCGACAGGGGGGCTACCTCAGGATTGTAAAGAAGGGGGTACGGAAAGGGGATGGAGCACCTGTTTCCGTAGTTCAGCTTCTTTCCGCGGATGAAAATGCAGCATCGCGGAAAGGGAAAGGTAGGTGATTGACCCCGAAGGACCATCAGAAGGCGGCGCTGTCGCTTTTTTTTGGGGTTGCGTCTGTGCGTCTTGTATTGTAATATCCCCACATAGTTCAGGGGTTCAGGAATCACCCAAGCTCAATCTCCGGGAAAAACCTCAAGCAATATCCATTAATTAAATGATGATTGCATGTAGGAGCAATAATAAAAACCCTCTTGCCTGATCAAAGGCAAGGGGTTTTTTTTTGAGGAGTCTGTTGTGACGAAATTCGAGCATAAAGACCTGTTGGGGATGGGGCCGTTGTCTGTTCAAGAAATCAACCTGATCCTAGACACGGCCGAATCGTTGAAGGCCATTTCCGCGAGGGATATCAAGAAGGTTCCCACTCTGAGGGGCAAGAGCATCGTCAATTTTTTTTATGAACCGAGCACCCGGACGCGTACCTCATTCGACGTGGCCGCAAAGCGGCTGAGCGCCGATACGTTGAGTCTGTCCGCTTCCACAAGCAGCATGGTGAAAGGAGAGACCCTCCTAGACACGGCCCGAAACCTTCAGGCCATGAGGCCCGATCTGATCGTTTTGAGGCACCCGTCGAGCGGTGCGCCCCATATGCTGGCAAAGGCGGTGGAGGCCGGGATTATCAACGCCGGAGACGGGATCAACGAACATCCGACGCAGGCCCTGCTCGACCTCTATACCATCAGGGAAAAGATGGGCCGCATCAACGGATTGAAGGCGGTCATTATCGGGGATATCTCCCACAGCCGCGTGGCACGATCCAACATCATCGGATTGACCAAAATGGGGGCTGAGGTGACGGTATCCGGACCTCCGACAATGATTCCGGTGGGTATAGAGGCGTTGGGGGTCCGGGTGGTCCCTGATCCGGCCCAGGCGGTTCGTGGTAAAGACGTGGTGATGTTGCTGCGCATCCAGTTGGAAAGGCAGAGCAAGGTCCTGTTCCCGAGCATCCGGGAGTATGCCTCTTTTTTCGGGCTGAGCAGGGAGATGTTGCGGGGCGCAAATGAAGGGGCCATTGTCATGCATCCAGGTCCTCTGAACAGGGGCGTGGAAATAACATCGGAGGTGGCGGATGGTCCCTACTCCGTTATCCTTGACCAGGTAGCGAACGGGGTGGCCGTGCGAATGGCCGTATTGTATCTTTTGATTGGAGGAGCCAGGGGTGATAACGTGGATCAGGGGCGGTGATCTGATCGATCCCGTCAACAAAACAGTACAACAGCTCGATGTGCTTATTGAAAAGGGCAAGATCTCCAAGATGGTTCCCCCGGGCGTTTTCCAGGGAGATGGACCCGGAATCAGGCGGGTTGAGGCATCCGGCAAGATGGTCATCCCGGGCCTGGTAGATATGCATGTCCATCTGAGAGAGCCGGGACACGAGTATAAGGAGACTATTGCATCCGGGGCAAGGGCCGCAGCCGCAGGCGGTTACACGGCCATCGCCTGCATGCCCAACACCGTGCCGCCCAATGACTGCCGGGCCGTTACCGAGTTTATCCTGGAGCAGGCGGAAAGGGCGGGATTGGTGAGGGTCCATCCAATCGCCGCCATATCAAAGGGGCAGGCCGGGGAGACGCTCACCGATTTCGGCGAACTGAAAGCGGCGGGGGCAGTGGGTCTTTCGGACGATGGATTTCCTGTGGTCAGCAGCGAGTTGATGAGAAGGGCCCTTGAATACGCCTCCTTTTATGGGCTGCGCGTCATTTCCCACTGTGAGGACAGGAGCCTGTCAGGGGATGGGGTGATGCACGAGGGCGTTGTATCGACCCGGATCGGCCTTGCCGGGATCCCCGACGCCAGTGAAGACATCATGGTTTACAGGGAGATCGCCCTGTCCAGGTTGACCGGGCGGCCTGTCCATATTGCGCATGTCAGCACCGCGGCATCCGTTGACGTGATCAGGCGGGCAAAGGAGGACGGCATCCGGGTGACCGCCGAGACCGCGCCCCACTATTTCACCTTGAACCATGAGAGGGTCATCGGATACGATACCCTTGCCAAGGTGAATCCTCCGCTCAGGACCCCGGAGGATGTCGAGGCGATCAAGGCCGGTCTGAGAGAGGGCGTTATCGACGCCATCGCCACGGACCATGCACCGCACAGCTCCTTGGAGAAGGAGTTGGAATTTGACAGGGCCGCCTTTGGGATGATCGGGCTCCAAACAGCCCTTCCCCTAACGCTCCAGTTGGTCCGGGACGGTGTGCTCGGTCTGGCCGAGGCCATCGCGAAGCTTTCGTGGGCTGGGGCAACGATTCTCGGGGTTCCGGGCGGCCGTCTAATTGAAGGGGGGAACGCCGACCTGGCGGTTATCGACCCGGATTATGAATATCCCTTCGAGGCTGACCGGATTCTTTCCAAGAGCAAAAACTCCCCCTTTATAGGGCAGGTGTTGAAAGGGATCGCCGAGCTGACCATGGTGGGAGGAAAGGTTGTCTGGGAGAAGAGATAAGATACTGGTGGTCGATGATCAGGAAAGCATGCGGGAATTCTTAGAGATCATGCTGACCAAGGAAGGCTACCAGGTGCTTGTGGCAGAAGACGGCGAACATGCCTGCAGTATCCTGGACAAGGAGACCTTTGACCTGGTTATCACTGACATTCGGATGAGAAATATCAATGGGATAGGGGTGCTGAAAAAGGTCAAGGATCGGAGCCCCGAGGCCATGGTTATTCTGATTTCAGCCTTTGCCACGCCTGAGACCGCTGTGGAGGCGATGAAAGAGGGCGCCTACGACTATATTCCAAAACCGTTCAAGGTGAACGTTCTAAAGCGGGTCGTCAAAGATGCCTTGAGATCGAGGTCCGCGCCCGGACAAGAGGACAAGGGCTCGACAAGCCGTTTCCATTTTGATTCCCTGATCGGGGAAAGCCCGCAGATGAAAAGGGTGTATGATCTGATACAGCGGGTCTCACGGACAAAGACCAATGTCCTTATTACGGGAGAAAGCGGGACTGGAAAAGAACTGGTCGCTAAGGCGATACACCACCTGAGCGAGCGACGGGATAAGCCCATTGTGGTCATCAATTGCGCCGGGATCCCTGAAACCCTGATAGAGAGCGAACTGTTCGGTCACAGGAAGGGGGCCTTCACCGGCGCGGTCGCCGATAAGGAAGGCCTCTTTGATGTGGCGGATGGGGGCACGGTCTTTTTCGATGAGGTGGGCGAGCTATCGCCGGTGATCCAGGTCAAACTCCTGAGGGTAATTCAGGAGCGGACCTTTACCATGTTGGGCGGCATTGACGTGAAGAGGGTCGATGTCCGGTTTATTTCCGCTACCAACAAGGACCTTGAACAGGAGGTCATCCGTAGCAACTTCAGGGAAGATCTCTATTTCAGGCTGAATGTCATCCCCATTGCCATGCCCCCCCTGAGGGAGAGAGAGGGGGATCTCATGTTGCTGGCCCAGCACTTTCTCGAGAAATTCTCCAAGGAAATGGGAAAAAACATCAGAAAAATATCCACATATGCCATGGATATCCTCAGCCACTATCCATTTCCGGGCAATGTCCGGGAATTGGAGAATATCGTGGAACGAAGCGCGGCCCTGGAGACCTCTAACATTGTGCTGCCCGAGAGCCTTGCCCTTTCCACCTTTAAAAGGGGTGTTGAGGAAAAGAGGAGGCGAAGGAATGACCTGGGGCCGGAAGGGATCCAGTTGGATAAGGTGATGGCCGAAGTCGAAAGGGAGTATCTGATGCAGGCCCTGGAAATCGCCCATGGATCGAAACAGCGGGCCGCCGAATTCCTGGGTATTACCCTGCGGTCGTTGCGGTATCGACTGGAAAAGCAGGGGATCGCCCAAGAGGATGAATCATAGCATACGATGCTGGATACTTGTTGTAGCGAAGCGGAAATCCCGTCTTTAGCGGGACTGGACCCCGGCCATGAAACTGTCGATCATTATCCCGTGCTATAATGAAAAGGAGCATCTTCCCGAGTTGCTCTCCCGCGTGAGGTCCTCTCCAGTACCGGAAAAAGAGATTATCCTCGTGGATGACTGTTCCACGGATGGGACCACAGAACTCATAAGAACTCAGATCGAGGCGGCTGTGGACAGGGTCATCTACCACCCTAAAAATATGGGGAAGGGGGCGGCCATACGGTCCGGGCTCGATTGCGTGACCGGCGACATCGTCATTATCCAGGATGCGGACCTGGAATATGATCCCATGGAGTATCCCAAGCTGATGACCCCCATTGTCGAGGGAAGGGCGGATGTGGTCTACGGCTCACGGTTCATGGGAGGCGATCCCCACCGGGTCCATCTCTTCTGGCATTATGTGGGAAACCGAATCCTCACCCTCCTCTCCAACATGTTCACCAACCTGAATCTCACCGACATGGAAACCTGCTACAAACTGTTCAGGACCGATGTTATCAAGGGGTTGCGCATTCAACAGAACCGTTTCGGCATTGAGCCGGAGATCACGGCCAAGGTAGCCCGGGCCAGATGCCGCATCTATGAAGTGGGGATCTCCTATTATGGGAGGACATACGGGGAAGGGAAGAAGATCGGGTGGAAGGACGGCGTGAAGGCGGCCTACGTCATCCTGAGGCATGGCATCTTCAGGTAAGGACTCGAATCAGATGGTGGGTGGACGCCCTGTGCAGGCCCTTAATTCCCCCACCCATGGAAGCATCGCCAAAAGATCGGGGCTTTGTCCTGAATGCGTTTTTAGTGCCTTATTCGTTTGAATCCTATCACAAAAAACAAGAAATTTTTTTGCCTCTTTGTGACTCTGTGCCTCTGTGTGAGATATTTTTGGTTGCGGGTATGGCCCGCATTAGTTCCAGATTACGTCAATTTGTCCGGAATCGCGGATGATCTGATCACTGGTTAATATCGGTACGTTCAAAGACAAAGCGGTTGAAACAATGAGTCGGTCGTGAAGTTCCAATCCTCGTACAGTTCTTGCCGTTTCAACAATAGCAAGATCTAAATCTACAATTTCATAGTTGTCCAAGCGTAGGAATTTATGTCTCGCTTCTTCCAAATTCAATGGAATCCTGTTGCGCTCTGACAAATACAGAATCTCAACCATGGAAATAATTGAAATCAGTACTTTATTTTTTCCTTTATCCGCATCCTGAAGGATTGACTTTGCTGCGTTTCCAATTTTGCCCACACTTGCAAAATGCCTGATAATCGCGACAGTATCTGCTAAGTATTGCACTTTGCCATCCTGTCCAACATCGCTCTTTCTGACTCATCACGAATTTCACGAATACTGTTATCAAGATCAGGGATTCGTTCAAAACCCAGACCTTCCCATATTCCCTCGAGCTTCTCTATTTGTTTTAGTCGACTTGATTCGGTTTTCGATAATATGAACTCTATGAAATCATTAATTTCAGCGAGCCTGGCTTTTGGGATTTTAAATAGATTTTGTTTTATCTTTGTCACATTTATTTCCTGGTTTTCCATCTCTCATCCCCCGTAATGTGTCGTTGAGATATTTGGACGGGATCAAGTAGTTGATTTTGTATAAAATGTGAACTCTTTCTTGTCAAAAGTCAAGAAAGAAAACGGCGCGATAAATTATGCCCCCTGCTCATCCCCGACCCCTGCCCCTTTTTTCCCCATCCATTCCTCCAACCATCCCTTTAGATTTTCCCTTTCAGCTTTTATCTTTGAGCTTTGAGCTTTTATTCATTCCACCAGCCCCAATCCCTCAATCTTCACCCCGTGAAATTCATGTCAATGACAGCCGAGCGCATTTCACAGGGGCCTGCCCCCTTATGCCGAAAATTGTCAGCCATGTTACAAATAACGGCACATGCCCATCCAATTGCGGTTCTGAACAGGTTCACACATCAAGAAAATAGGCGCGGCAGCTAAGCGTAACTCATTAATATGACATCTCTTATTCATGTGAGAGATGAGTTGGCCCATCGGATGGCACAACAATTGTATATGTAAAGAGAAAAAGGCAAATTAGTTTGTGGATATCAAGATGCCATGAGACTCATAAGATCGGCAGATGAGAGGCGTCTGATATCGAGCAACCCGATAACCAAATAACAATAACTGAAATAGGTAAGGAGGTGGAGATAGATTACAGGGGAATCAAATCAGGTATAATGGAAGCTCTAATTAAATCTAAACACAAAGGAGAAAAAAGATGTTGACAAAAATGCTTCAGAAGAAGGACCAGAAGGGTTTTACCCTCATCGAGTTGATGATCGTCATCGCCATCATCGGCATCCTGGCTGCCATCGCCATCCCTCAGTTCAGCGCGTACAGGGGGAGGTCTTATATGGCGGCTGTCAAGTCGGACGCCAAGAATGCGTTGACCGCCGTAACTATGTATATGACAGATAATCCAGGAGTTGTCCCCCCTGCAGAGACGATTGCATCCGAACAAACAGGCGCTACTTACAAAGGTGCCAGGGCATCTAAGGGCAGCAGTATAGCTATCGCGGCGGGTACTGCGTCAAGCCCGGGCAATATAACAGTTACACATGCAAGCCTGGGTGGCAGCTATATTATTACCGGTGCGACCGGTGCTGCAACTGA
The DNA here is from genome assembly GCA_964409475.1 of uncultured Desulfobacteraceae bacterium. GTDB lineage: Bacteria > Desulfobacterota > DSM-4660 > Desulfatiglandales > Desulfatiglandaceae > AUK324. The sequence goes on from CAYPDL010000072.1 coordinate 21,575, forward strand.
CACTCTTACTGTTCCATAAAGTAATAACATGAATGTGGGGAAGACTGCCATTGCCTCACTAAACACTACCACGACAGTTGCTTGAAAGAAAAGGGGGCTTAATTGCCCCCTTTTTCTTGTTTTGGTCCTAAAACTTCCAAGGCCCAGGCGTGAATGGCGTTATCGATCTCCACAGCAAGGTACCCCATCCGGGTTAGAAAGTCCTTCCGATCCGTTTCCCCAGTGACGATTTCATTCCGCTCGATGCCCTTATGGTAACACGATGCAGCGTGCCCGGTGCATCCATCCTGGTTTTTCTCCGCTTCGTTAGGAACGCATCGGTTAATTCAACCGGCATTGTACGCCGGCATTACCACGATGATCTTCTTATCCTTATACATCATGCCTCTTCATATGGATTTTTTAGATAATTTTTCTACAACCGACTTCTATAGTCTTCAAGGAAAAGTTTTTGGGGTTGTGGGTGTGCATCTCAGGTTGGCGGGATACTTTCGGGTTCGGCGAACCGGTACAAAAAATAGCGTCCCTTTCCATAATTGACAAGCTTTAGATGCCGCCTTTGAAATTCCAGGAAAAGGGTTTTGTTTTCTTCGGACAGGGTAGCCATCTCACCGAATACGCAGTTAATATCGTAGAGAATATGGGTAAACCCCCTCTCTTTGAGGGCAAGGCGCACATCCTCCGGCGTTTTCGAATTATTCAATATGGTTTCGATGGTATACGATTCGAACATGGAATCGGAATAAAAGGGCCGGTTGAACAGATAGCCGAGATTTTTCATATAGATCGTCAATAGATACGAATTTTCCGGAAGTTGAGTATGAATATGCCGTATCCGAGAATGGCGAATCCGACGGCTGTTGAAAATATGATGGATTCCCCTGAATCTCCGATCAGTCTATTCACTCTTGAGAGCGCCAGCCTGCCCACACCTGCTGAAATCAGGAAGATGACGGCAACCCAGGCAATATTCTCGACATGGTGCACCAATAGATCATGCATCTAGTAATTAACCTCTTAAACCTATTGGATCCTGTGAGGAGCACTCTTTCAGAGTCTTCTTGCAACGTCATACAGCCGGTGGAGAA
>CAYPDL010000073.1:0-22314 GCA_964409475.1 uncultured Desulfobacteraceae bacterium
TTCCGAGATGAATCCAAGACTTGTTCTCGGGCAATCTCCGATTACCTTTGAACGGCTTTGGGAACACACGCTCTCTTCACACATCCTCCCCCTTTTTTGTTCGGTGTTGCACCTCCCTTTCTGCACCTTTGAGCGTTGTAAGCGGTCACAGGGGGGCCTTTTTCGGTTCCAAGGCTATCGGTCTGGTATTTTTGGCGGCTTATCTGCGCACCTCCTTATCATTGAGGTCCATTTGGCAAGTGCCGGGGCAGCCTCTTGGCTCAACTATTCTTCACGCTGAGAAGATGGTTTCCTATGGGCTGATTCCGAACGCCCTTTTGAATTGGCTATCTCACGCTGTTAGAACGGCAGCAGCCGCTTGGCCTTCTGGATCGTAAGCCACTTCACCTGAGTAAGCTCCTCAATCGAGTACCGCCCTCCCTCTCGTCCGATTCCACTTCCTTTACACCCGCCAAAGGGACAGCACGCATCGGCATCGATGGAGCCATCATTCACGTGGACCATGCCTGCCTCCAGGCCCTCCCCAAGGAAAATCGCCTTTTCTAAATCCTTGGTGATCACCCCGGCTGAAAGTCCGTAAGTCGTATCATTGGCGACTTCGAGTGCCTCCTTTTCGTCTTTGACCGGAATGATCGAGGCTACAGGGCCAAAGGTCTCCTCGTAATAGATTTTCATGGCAGGGGTAATATTTGCCAGTAAAGTAGGCTGATAGAGTCTACCTTTGTAGGTGCCGCCGGTAAGAAGCTTTGCCCCTTTGGCAACAGCATCTTTTATATGGTCGTCAATCTTTTTTACCTGATTATCACTGATCACCGGGCCAATGAACGTGGTGGGAAGACTGGGGTCGCCCACAGGGAGATGCGCAACCAAACCGGCCAGTGCTTCAGTAAACGCCGCCACAATCGGTTCTTCTACGATGATCCTATCGGCAGACATGCATATCTCACCCTGGTGCAAATACGCACTGAAAGCAGTGGATTTCACGGCGTATTCGATATCCGCATCAGCAAGCACGATGATGGGATTTTTTCCGCCAAGTTCCAGGGTGTAAGGCTTCAATTTGGCGGCAGCCCGTTGCGCCACATGTCGTCCGGTCACCGTCTCACCGGTAATGGCGACAAATGAACAGCGATCATCATCAATGAGGGCATCGCCGAGGACGCTCCCCGGACCGGTTACCACATTAAGCACCCCGGCTGGAAGGCCTGCCCGCTCAAAAAGCTCACCGATTTTGAGTCCGATAACCGGGGATTCACTGGCCGGCTTCAGGATTACGGTATTGCCCGTGGCTAAGCCATATGCCACTTTGTAAATAGAGAGAACAAGCGGAAAATTCCACGGGGAAATAGCGAGGACTGTCCCCCTCGGTCTGCGAATCGTCATGGACAGCTTTGTAGGATCGTTATTGAAGGTCTCGCCGAGAATACGTTTGCCGTCCGCGGCAGCCGTCTCAATGAGATCTACGGTTTGGGATATCTCAAACATCACTTTCCCTACGGTGCCGCCCCCTTCGTGAATCAGTACATCTGCGAATTCCTGCCTGCTCGTTTCGAGGATCTGCGCCGCCTTGTTGAGGATCTGCGCCCGCGCTATGGCAGGGGTGGCGGCCCATTCCTTGCGGGCTGCATAGGCCGCAGCCATCGCACGATCTGCATCTTGGGCATCTCCCCTTGGCACCTTTGCGTAAAGCTCCCCAGTGTAGGGGTTCAGATCATCGAATGTCTCCCCGGACAGGGCATCCACCCACTGGCCTCCAATGAACATCTGATAATTCTTCATAATACCTCCTTATCATTGACGTAGTATTTTTCTATCGAAAAACCCCTTTGATGCTAAGGCTTTAAAATAGGTTTGATCACAAGCCCCTTCTCCATATCCTCCACCGCCTTGTTGATGTCATTGAATGGGTAAAACTTGATCAAACGATCAAAAGGGAATCTCCCCTGGGCATACAATTCAATCAATTTAGGGATAAAGAGGTCGGGAATGGCATCCCCTTCTATGACGCCCTTGACCGTCCGACCGTTCATGATCAGGTCCATATTGAGGCTGACCTCGGTGCCGGGGGCCACCACCCCCACCAGGCCGCAGATGCCGAGCAGGGGCAGAACATCCACGGCTTGGCGAAAAACCGCCGGGTTCCCCACACATTCCAGGCTGAAATTCGGGCCTCCACCCGTGATCTCCTTGACCGCTTCGACCGGGTCACCTTCACCCGCATTGACCGTGTGGGTGGCTCCCAGTTCCCTGGCCATGTTCAGTCGGTCTGGATGGATATCCACCGCAACAATGGTCGTGCAGCCGCAGACCACTGCGCCCATAATTGCGCTCATCCCCACGGTGCCCGCTCCAAATATGGCAATGGATGTACCGGCACTGGCCTTAAGGGAATTGATGACCGCACCTGCTCCTGTCATGACACCGCAACCCATGGGGCCCAGGATCTCGAGGGGGACATCTTTCGGCACCTTGACCACATTCCTTTCCTCGGCCAAAGCATAATCGGCAAAGGCAGATTGCCCGAAAAAGTTCCCATGGATGACCTGATCCCCCTTTCTCATGGTCGTTGTTCCGTCCGGACGGGCCCCGCTGAAGTTGAGCTGTAAGAAATTCTCGCAATAGGGGTCCCTGCCTGACTTGCATGAGGGGCATGCCCCACAGCACATCCAACTCAACGTCACATGGTCCCCGGGCTTCACCTTGCTTACCCGCGATCCCACCTTTTCGACCACACCAGCCCCCTCATGACCAAAGACACTGGGCAAGGGGATCGGTAAATGCTGGTCCCTCCCGGCAAGGTCCGTGTGGCAGATACCGGAACCGACCATGCGAACCAGGATCTCATTGTCACGGGGCTCACTGAGCTCCAGCTTTTCAAGACGAAATTTCCCTGACGGTTCAAAAATGACTGCTGCATTGATTTCCATCATGCCCTCCTATTAGTGTTGGGTTAGGTTTCACAAGTCAGCAAGAAGACTCCGAAAATAGGGTAGGGATTAGGATCAGGGCGGCGTTATGATGATGTGATGCGCCACGGATGCTTCTCACCATAGCGTATCGCACCTGAAGACCTACGAACTGCCAAGTCGACAAAAAGATCCATTTGCATTATGGTGTAGTTAGCAAGTCAAATGAGATTTGTCTATTATACGAAAGTATACTTTTTGCAGGCTGGAAACGCTGGTTGCATGGTCTGAAGATTTGGGCGTACATCAGACATGCTGCTGGCGTGGGTGGACGGGATGACGTTATACGGTCAATATCCTGTTGATCAGGGTTGTTCTATTGTTGACCCCAACTTTGTCATATATGTTTTGAAGATGCTTTTTGACGGTGACTTCGCTGACGAACAATCTGCCGGCAATTTGCGCATTCTTCAACCCCAAAAAAAGGAGGGCAGCCACATCGATCTCCCTTCTGCTCAGATGAAACGTGTCCATAAGATACTGCGGATCAATGTTTGGAGGCGGTGATTGTTCTTGGATGCAGACCATGAAAAGCCGGGAGCCTTCCCAATCCGATTCCTGGTCCAAGGCTTTTGTCGTGACCGAGAAACGGTTGTGATTGAGGCCTTTGACAACGCGTTGCCTTGGAACGATCATGCCCCCGGTCGGGCAGCTCTTCAGGCTTGATTGAATCTCCCGGCAGTCTTTCAATAACTGGAAAGAGATCGGGTCGTTACTGTTAACAGCGAACCCCGAACACTTTAAATTGCCAAAGATCTCATCCGCTTTAGGATTCCTGTAGATAATTTGAAGGTTTTCATCCAGCAGGATCATTCCGACCGATGATTGTTTCTCGATATAATCGAGTATATTTCCTTTTAGTCTTATCTTTTTTCGAAGATCGTTATGGGCCAGGGCATGTGCCAGGTAGGGAGAAATGATCTTTGCTATTCGGATTTCCTTCCTGGTAAATCGATTGAATTTCCGTGGACGCGTCAACACGATTTTGCCATAGAGTTCCTTTTCGGCGACCAGATTAACGATGAGTTTATGATGGATCTTTTGGGGTTTGAGAAAGTCGTTATAGTATTCTGTGGGTTGTAACGAATCGTAACTAATGGCTTCTTCCAGGCGGTTCAGCCTTTTCCGATTGTCTAACCCCTGGGTGAGCTTCAGGGGATCAAATCGATAAAAATAGGTTTTGTAGTAATCACAGTACTTTCTATCCAGGTTTTTGATAATGATATAGGTGAATAGTCCCTTTCCGTCCGGCAGGAAAAAGATCGCCCCTTCAGCGGAAATGGTGTCAAACAAGGCGTCGAGAGCTTTCTGTCTGACCAGACTACAATCAAGAGATTCACTGGCTGCGCTGATCACTTCCAGCACATTGGTCAACATGGGGTAAGGCAGTGTATCCATCATCATGTTTACCCGGATCCGGCGGACTAATGCCAGACAGCCTGTGAAACGGACGACGGCGCACGGATACGACCCCTGGCAAGCAGCGAATGCGAATGCTTAGCCGTTCATGTAAAGGCACTCAGCATACGACAGGGCAGTCTGTGCGTTATTGGTAAAAATGACAAAACTTCGCCTTCTTAAGGTCAGACTGTACGTGATGCGCTTTTATGTGTCAAGCCAAAATCAGCCTTTCCGTCTGGGTTGCCCTAAGTCTATGGAGCGATTCTTTCGATGTAATATAAACTAGTTAGTCTATATACAGGTAACTTCTCAATAAGTTCGGGTATGAACAATATCCATATTCTTAATATGGTGTAATCGAGATTAATTTGAATTATTGGAGTTTAGGCGTAAGCCTTTTATGAAATCCTTACGGATGAATTCCACCCGAACTTATTGAGAAGTTACATATACAAGCAACTTGGGTTAATGATATTGGCCTTAATCTACAAACCATTTCTTAAAAAACCAAAATGAAGTCCTGAGTAACCAGCCATTTTACCCATGCTGATCATCCAGCATCTAGCATCAGCGACCAGAGGTCGGTAGTCGAAGGTCAGTGGTCAGAAAAGACAGAATCCAGTCCCGTTCAGCGGGATTTCTGCTTCGCTCCGACCAGTATCCAGCTTTCAACCCGGAAAGGGCAATTCGCCAAGGGCCATTCTTACGAGCTGAGTTATGAAAATCGGTTTCAGGCCCTGTTCATTCGCCCCTTTTGCGAGGGTCGCCATACAGAGCGGACAGAGAAACACCATGGCCTCTGCCCGGTTTTCCGTTGCATCCTGAAGATTTGCCGCCATCAGGGGCTTGATCCGATCAGGGTAGATCCGCGAGAAGAGCCCCCCACAGCACAGGGCGGATTCCCGATCATATGTCCTTTCCACCCGTCCCACGCCGATACGTTGAAACAGATCATCCAGGACTGGCTCTATCTCGGGAGAATACCTGGAGGCGCACGGCCGTTGGTAGGCGATTTTTCGATTCAGGGGCGACACCCTTTCAGGATGGGCCTTAACATAATCCCTCATATACTCGATGAGATGCGTGGCCTTGAAAGGAACGTCGATGCCGTATTCGGGCAGCTTGTTGAGCATGGCATGACAGTCCGCATGGAGAAACACGATCTCCGGACACCCGATGGCGGCCAGTCGGTCGATGAATTCCTGTGCATGCTCTTCAAGAGGGCTGTCCATGCCGATATGGACATACCCCAAGTAGCAGAAATATTCACCGCCCTTGGCAACGGTCATGCCGTCGAACATTTGGCCTCCCACGGATTCGGGAGGGAGGGCAGGGTCCATGACGCAGAGCGACAGCGCGGGCTTGTATTCGTCGCCTCGGACCAGCGCAGTGGGCACGGTGGCCCCGGCATCCATGAATTTCCGCATCTTTTCTGGTATGGGGAGGGACTGATGCACCTCCTGGAGCCTGTTTATCAGATCAAACGGATTGGCGCCCGTAGGGCAGTATTCATTACAGGCACAGCAGGTGACGCATTCCTTCAGGATCTGGGCCGGTCTTCCGGCCATCAGTTCCTTGATTTCTGAAACGGCTTTATGTTCATCAAAATCCACATACTGACACCGGACCAGACACTCACCGCACAGATTGCACTTCTCCGCTTCCCACATCGCAGTATCTCCTTTCCTCAGGCTGTTCGGCCGCTATAGAGGCCATCTTCCTTTAGGACCCGTTTCTTTTTTGACGCTGGTGTGCTATGGTTTGTATGGTATAGAGCATATCGCCCACAAACAGGCATGATGTTATCGACATATCAGAAGCCCGCAGGCTTGTCAAATGGATAACAGATCAGTCAGGTGCTGCGGGTTTTGTGAATCAGAGTAGGAGAACAGGGATGTCTCAATGGATGCACGCCAACGTAGCGAAGGAGATGGAGACCTATGGATACGATGCCGTGGTCAAGAGCCACTGTCGCATGTGTCACGGAGGCTGCGGGGTCCTGGTCTACACCAAGGACGGCAGGGTAGCCAAAATCGCGGGAGACCCCGACTGCCCCATCAATCACGGGACCCTCTGCAGCAAAGGGCTTGCATCTGCGCAGTTGGCCTATCATCCGGATCGACTGACCTATCCGGTCAGGCGAATCGGTCCCAAGGGGAGCGGTAAATGGGAACGTATCTCGTGGGATGAGGCGTTGGATACGGTCGCCGAACGGATGCTCTCCTACAAGGAAGACTTCGGGGCCGAATCCATTGTCATGGGATATGGCACCGGGAGGGAAAACGAGGCCGTGATCTACCGGTTTGCCAACTTGTTAGGCTCGCCCAATGTCCTCACTGCCGGACATTTCTGCTACGGTCCCCGGATCGCCACGAGCATCATCACCTGCGGCACCAACCCGATTGTCGATTATGAGAACCATCCCCGCTGCATCATGGTATGGGGCAACAATGTAGTGATCAGCAATCCCGACTGCTACAAGGGCGAACCCTTTTCCGTCAGTCTCAACAAAGGGGCCAAACTCATTGCCGTGGACCCGAGGCTCACCCGGATCGCCGCCCGCGCAGATGTCTGGCTCCAGCTCAGGCCGGGGACCGATACAGCCCTGGCCCTGGGGATGCTCCACGTGATCGTCCATGAAGGTCTCTACGACAGGGAGTTTGTTGAAAACCATGTGCACGGGTGGGAACCCTTTGTCAGGCGAATCAATGAATATCCCCCACACAAGGTGGCGGAGATCACATGGGTCCCTGAAGAAAAGATCCGGGCAGCCGCAAGGCTCTTCGCCACCACCCGGCCCGCGGCCATCCAGTGGGGCGTGGCCATCGAGCAGCAGGTCAACTGCGCGGACAACAACCGGGCGCTTATGGCCCTCATGGGGATCACCGGCAACATCGACGTCCCAGGCGGACAGGTACTCTTCCAGCAGCCCAGGATCCGGAACGTGGGACACTTCGGGGCCCACCGGATGCTCCCGGACGCCCAGCGCGAAAAGCGTCTGGGGGGCGACCGGTTCCGTCTGGGCGGCAACTTCGCCATCATTAACCCCAAGTGCGTCTGGGACGCCATCCTTACGGAAACGCCTTACCCCGTCAAGATGCTCTTTCTCATCAGCTCGAACCCTGTCATGACCCGGGCCAACGCCCGGGAGGTCTACCGCGCCCTTGAACACGTGGAATTCATGGCGGTCTCCGATTTTTTCATGACGCCGACCGCGGCCCTGGCCGATATTGTCCTGCCGGCCGCCACCTGGCTGGAGATGGATTACATCGGGGACTTTTGGAAACGACACGGCTATCTCCTCCCCCGGCGAAAGGTCATCCAGGTGGGGGAATGCCGTTCCGATCATGAGATGCTCAATGACCTGGCCCATCGCGTGGGCCAGGGCGAGCACTGGTGGGACACCTTTGAACAGGCCCTGGACTGGATATTGGAGCCGATCGGGATGACCTGGAATGATTTCAAGAAGATGGACTACCTGAGAGGAGAGGTGCGGTATCAGAAATATAGGACGCAAGGATTTTCAACACCCACTCGGAAATTCGAGCTTTATTCCACCCTCCTCGAAAGCTGGGGCTATGATCCCCTCCCCCAGTATCGGGAGCCCCCGGAAAGTCCCTACAGCACCCCGGAGCTCTATGCAACCTATCCCTATATCCTGATTACCGGGGCGAGGTCCCCGGGCTTTTTCCATACGGAAAACCGTCAGGTCCCCTGGCTGAGGGAACTTCACCCGGATCCGGTCGTGGAGATCCATCCCGATACTGCGGCAAAGGAAGGGATTAAAGAGGGAGACTGGGTGTTAATCGAGTCTCCCCGGGGCAGGGTGAGACAGCGGGCGAAATTGTTTGCCGGCATGGACCCGAGGGTGGTATCGGCCCAGCACGCCTGGTGGTTCCCGGAAAAAGAGGGCCCCGGATATGGCTGGGATGAATCCAATATCAATATATTGACGGACAATGCCTATGAATCGTGCGATCCTGCCATGGGCGCGACCCACGTTCGGACACTCCTGTGCAGGATATATCCGGAAGAAGATGGCGGAGGCGCTGTATGAAACCCTACGCCCTCATCATCAATTATGAACTCTGCTGGGGATGCAGGACCTGCGAGGTCGCCTGCAAACAGGAAAACGGGGCGCCGGATGGCATCCAACTCATCTCTGTGTGGCAGGACGGGCCCCGGATCATGGATGGGAAGCTGGATGTCGTGTTCAGGGTCGGCGTCTGTCAACACTGTGACGATCCCGCCTGTGTGGATGCCTGCCCGGAGGAGGCCATCACCCGAAGGGAAGACGGCATCGTGATCCTGGACGATGAACAATGCTCGGGATGCGGCTCGTGCGTCGAGGCGTGCCCGTATGACGCCATCGCCTTAGATGACTTTAATGGCATAGCCCGGAAGTGCAACCTCTGTCATCACCGGGTGGACCGGGGCCTCATTCCTGCCTGCGCGGACAACATCTGCCCGGCCCACTGCATCTATTTCGGAGACCCGGACAAGTCCCCCTGGGGCCTTCCCGAGTAGATTGGACCGTGGCGAATCGCCTCGATACGGTGGTTCTTGTTTAGTGGCTGAACTAAAACCCCCGTGTATTCGTCTCCCATGTTCAGGCCGCCCACAAATGCCGCCCGGCCGTTAACCTTATTCAGTTGTTGGGAACTGCGCTTTCAGTACGCTGATCATTGTCGGACTTAGCTGTTTAAACAGTTCCGCATTGTACGATGCGCAGTACGGAACTCCAGGCACCGACCCATAAATGATCGTTGGATCTTTATACGGGTCTCCTGAGTTTGGTATGACTGGGTCAACAATATACGGTGGGGCCTGTCGTCGAGTCGGGTCCATGGTCTCAACAGTAATATCGTACATCGTCTGATAGTTTGGATTATTCGCGTGTAAGTCAGTTTGGATTATTTGCTGCGTCGCAATTGAATAATAACGCGATGTCGCAGCCGGCGTTCCTTCTCTAACCGCCGGATCAACGTTGGTCGTAACGATTGAAACAGTGTAGTCGCTGTTGAGGTAGATCTGGAAGGTGCGGAGCTGCTGAGGGTGATCCCTTAACGATGAGGTTTCAACCTGCCAGAAGCCTTTTTCAGGGGCGTTGACGCGGTCAGGTGAGACCAAAGCCTTGACGGTATTGAGATGACGATGCCCGGCGATCCACATGAGAAGATTCGGAGTGTCCTGAAGCGTCGCAACCAGCTCCGTCAAGGTCACAGCATTCTGTTCCGTTGCATTCGGATCTTTGTCAGACTCCCACCATTCCGTCTCGGAACCGATACTTGAAACACAGATCGGTACGTGTGCCGCAATAATCATGAGCTGATTGGCATCCTGACCGGCTGCGAGTTCCGTTTGAAGCCAGGCCCACCGGTTCGCGTCAAGAAAACCATGTCCATGAATGTCGTGAGAACCATCGGTTTCCGATTGGGTATCGTCAAGCACGATAATCTTGAGCGGCACATTTGGCTTCGGCAAGAAGCTGTAACAGGCAAAACCGCTCGGCTGGGAGGGATCGACCAGATCAAACCCGTGACCGACCGGATCGGTAGACGTGTTGAAAAATTCCTGTATCCATTCCGTTCTCAAGAGCGAGCGACGATTGGGATCGGCGGCAACCTTTGGCGGAGCGCTGTACTTCTCGACAGCCCCCGCATGGATGATCTTGCCTGTAGGAGTTGAGCCATCAAGTACGCCCTGGTAGTACTTTTGTCCCTTCTTCATGTTTTCCATATCGAACAAGACCGGGAAGGTGTCGGGATCGACATTCGGGACGAGGAAATCCGCCACCGCCCAGACGCTATCGCTGAGGTATGCTTCCCGGATACCAATGGACGGGTCGGCATCGACCGGGAACGAACCAATGTAGAAGTGATCGTGGTTCCCGATAACCTGATACCAGGAGATCGATTTGTCGAGTCCCGCGGCCTTGAACGGCCTCTGGTAGGCGATGGTGTCGGCTCCGAGATGAGCGCCGGAACTTGGGGTAATGACCTCGCCGTCAATGACGTCCATATACCACCTGAGTTCGTTGTACGAAGTATTGTTACAGGTGTCGCCGAGGGAGATGCCGAAATCAAAGGCATTTTTCTTGTGAAGGGCGTTTATCGTCTGAATGGCGGCGTCGAGAACTTGGGTTGTGCACATCATTACCGGCGAGTAGATGGAAGTGTTTGGTCCGGAGTTCTTTGGATCCAATTGCTGGAGGTAAATCAACTGGTTTGGCGCTTCCTTGTCGGTGATATGGATATCGCTTATGGCAAAGAAATTCGCGAATTGTTGAAGCCTGGTGAGTGACGCGGCGATTGCGGAATAACCGTCCGGGTCCGGCATAAGATCATACCGCGGCAGTATCTGGAGACCCTCCGTGCTGAACTGCCAATCACCGTAACCATATTTGCTGTACTCCTGAATCAGAGGAAGCTCACTCAGATAAAGTCCCGTGCCCGAGTTGGGACCAGCAGGTTGCGCCGGCACGGGAAATGACAGCACCCGATCAGTCGTGGTAACGACATTGGAATCAATCGGGTATTCGGTTACCAGAATACTGCCGCTGCCACCGCCGCATCCGGCATTTAACGCTCCGAGATAGATACATGCGACTGTTCCAACCGAATATTTCACAAACTCTCGCCGGGTCAGGCCACGGACAAGTTTTAGATCGTCGCTGGCATGGACCATTTTTAAGTCGTCGCCGGTCAGAATTTTATTGCCCTTCTTTGAATCGACGTCAGCCATAGCATTCTCCTTATAATTGGTCATTTTTCTTTATTCACCAAAGGTGAACATCATAAACCCATCGAGTGCTGGGTTCTTCCAGTGGTATAAAACACAAAGTATTCCGTCAGCCCCAGGGGCAAATTGTCAAAAATTTCATACGCAATAAACATGCCTTCGTTTTGACCGTGTCTGAGACTATCCAATCAGCGAGGGCAGCCCTCAGCCTGTTATCATTATGAGAAAGCAACAAAAAGCGATCATATAAAACCGATTGGCTGAAAATCTTTTCATAATAACTCCTTTCAAAATTCCCTGGACCCTTCACCTTCTATTATTGACCGCAATAACACGCGCTGTAATCCGCCACAGTGAGGTTATCGAGCGCACATCCCCACGTCAAAAATGGCGTCAAACCCCCCGAGGGATCACCCGCCGGGTACAATGTCGGATAATAATTCGTATAAGAGAGCTGCGCGCCTGATTGTGTCAGAATTTGGGCCACTGCGCCCGCTATGCCTGTGGAGTCGAAGGCAGTCTGCCCATAGGTGGCATCGAAGGTGTACTCCTGCTCCCAAACAGCCGACGTTGCCGTGGGCGACGAAGACAAATTGGTCAGATACCAGGTTGTCGTATCGGTTATGACGCCGGCTGCCGGATCGTACGTAAACTGTACAAATGCCGGATTGTTGTGGAGCGGAGTAATCGAGGGCGGAAGTTTCATTCCGAAGATCAGATTCCCTGACGAGTCCCGCATTACGCGAAAGTCGTCATAATGTTCGTGGGCGAAGATCCCGAAGGCAAGAACGTCGCGATATTCTGTGAAAAGGGGGTATAGCTGGCTTGAATAGGCATCAGCCCAGAACGGAACGATTGCTTCAGAACACGAGTCACCTTTTGCAATGTTTTGCGCTGTCGAATTTGCATCGATACCGGGTGGAATATGGCCAAGGAGCCAGACCTTCTGCCCCCGGCTTCGCGCATCGGCAAGTTGGGCGGTCAGCCACTGGAGTTCATCGGTCCCCAGCGTTCCGCCCTGGGTGCATTCGGCGGCCCAGGGTTGTGTATAGAGGACGATCAGACGGCCCCAAGCGTTGATGGGAAAGGTTGTCGAGTAATAGCCGCCGGTTGAAAATGTGGTTTTGAAATCAGGCGCCCCGCCGTAGCGGTTGACGGCCGCCTCCCATGATGAAGCAAACGAGGCGAGAAACTTCGGCCCGGCGTATGTAGCGGTAGTTCCGCCGTCAGTGTCCCAGTCGCCAAGAGTAGGTGCTATCTGTGCGTTCGGGAACGTCTGCGCAAATTTCATGGCCAGGTACTGTTCGGTCTTGTTGACGAACGCTTCATATGCCGCCTGCGAATGGTCTGTCGCCCTCAAGTTGAAGAACGTCTGGAATTCGTGCACCAGGAAGTCACCGCTGATGAAAATGATGTCGGGATTGGGAACGCGCTGCTGCATTGCCGCCAGCGCAGACTGCAGCAGCGCGAAGTTTGTGTCATGCTTATACGTGGCGCACGCGGTTTGGGTTGAAAGGGCAAAGATCGAATCCCACTCAGATGCAGGCGTCTGCGCCAGAGAGTCCACAATCGTCTTATCCATCAGCGGATTGAAATGGATATCGCTGATAAAGAGACCAGTTCCGCTCGGCGGTGCAGCGTCGTTGACATCACTTCCACAGCCAGTAATGGACAACGCAACAGTTGCTAGTAGCACAAAAAGTGACAGACTTATAGGACGTTTCACTCATGTACCTCCTGATGATAGAACACATTTTTTCTTGGGGAATATAGTGGAAATAGGTCCCCTGTGTCACAGGGGTCTCCCTGCCTTCAGGGGACCTTTTGCATTTTCCGTGCCTGAATGGGAGGCAAAATAGCCCCTCTTTTGCGGTCAGACGCCGTCCATCTCCATATGGGTGCACTTTGGGGGGCTGTGAAGGTGATCGCGAAAGTCGAAACTGGGCTGGTTCGGGTGGAGATATTCCGCTGCCTGTTCATCCGGATATGGGGCGGACCTCTCAGGGGCCCTGCCTGCCAATCCAGAAAGAGATGTCTCTGGGGGACGGCTTCAGATCATGCCGGGGGAGTTGAAACAGAGGGCTGGAATGGGATCCTGACCCCCCATAATTTAACTGGGCGCGTCAAAAAATTGAACCCCGATGCGGCAATGGGATTTCACCTTATATTGTTCATCTTCCGCAGTCTGTACACATAGGCCAGGACTTCTGCCACCGCACGGTAAGGATTTATGATTGTCGATTTGTGATTGCTGATTGAATAGCGGCTTGAAAACAAGAAGATGCACGCCCGGAACCCCAAAAAACTGCATCATCCGTAGATGGCGGATTTCGGGCAGTTCGTACACAGCCGGCCGGGCATATTGATTGTTCCCGTTCCTGATGGCCCCTATGGATTCCCTTCCGATAGTTGGGCCTTCTCTTTCAGCCTTCCTGTGACCAGTTTGTGCAACGTACTCGAAATATATGTCTGGTACGGCATCCCTTCCCGGGCGGCACGTTTCTGTATCTTTTCCAGGTCACGGGAGGATATCCGGATGTTGATCCGCCTGTCCTTCTGGAGAGTATTTCGTGCCGCAGCCTCCAAGTCTCTTTTCTCCTGGGGAAAATCAGGGATGCTCTCCAGTTCTCCTGCCTCGAAGTCCCTCAGGATCTGGAGCTCTTCTTCGTCAAATGAGATATTCTTTTTGTTCATGACAGATACTCCCGAGTCGCCTTGCGGCTTGGAATGATGGTTTTGAGAAACCGGGTTCCCCTGGCCTTCACGTATGGAACCAACCACACATAGCTTTCCACGTTGAGAACGATGATATTCTGATTGGGGTAACGCTCGCGATTAGGATGCCTGATCACATCCAAAACGTCTCCGTTCTGAATATGCACCAGGATATCCTCAAAACAGATGCCGCGAGTGCGTTCAAGCAGCTCATTTTTTTCGTCATTCCAATCAAAGTCGCTCATGCGTGCAGTCTAACAGGTCGTGTGCCTTTTGTCAACGAATAGACCATTCTTTTAGCTTTCTTTTTGGGCCGCATCATACTATAAGGATATGGGGGACTATATCCCACTGCCAAGCCTTGGGAGGCGTCTTCCCCAAGTAACGAAATGGAACACTCACTGCATGAAGCGGTAAAACTGGATAAATGAAAGATCACCTTATCTGCCCCAACTGTGGGAAAATCGTGGAGAAATACCGCAATCCCTTTCCGACGGTTGACATCATTATCGAGATAGACCCAGGCTATTCAGCAAAGGGGACCCCCAGTTCAGGCCCCTCCATTGTCCTGATACAGAGAAGGAATCCACCTTTCGGTTGGGCGATCCCGGGCGGCTTTGTGGATTACGGCGAAAGTCTCGAATCAGCGGCCAAAAGAGAGGCCGCCGAGGAGACATCCCTTGAGGTGGGACTATTATATCAATTAGGGGCTTACTCAGACCCGTCACGGGATCCACGGCATCATAGCATTTCAGTGGTCTTTGTCGCCAGGACGACCGGGACCCCCAGGGCCGCTGACGATGCGGCAGATATCGGCATATTTGATCAGGACTGTCTGCCCGACCCTCTCGCCTTTGATCACAAACGAATTTTGAGCGATTATTTTAAGCAATGGCATTCAGACGGCTGAAATCCATCCTTTTCCTGACATTACTCCTCTTCCTCTTGTTCTCCGGATCGGTCCTCCTCCTCCATTCACTGATCCAGAAGCCATCGGTTCAGGATTATCTCCTGGAGCGACTCTCGGAGGCAGTGGGATATGAGATCCATGCAAACCGGATCCAACTCATATTCTGGAAAGGGATCGGCATCGGTGCCCGGGATTTTGAGGTCAGGGCGGCCGGGGGCGTCAAGACAGTTGCCGCATCGAGAATCAGGGTCACCCTTTCCCTGGCGGAATTGATCAGGGGAAACATCGTGCCTACCGGACTTGCCCTTGTGGAGCCTCAGATGGAACTGGACGTGCATGAGGGCTGGCGGGTTTCACCCTCCGGCAACGCTGCGATTTCTGGTGAAACGCCCCTGAAGGCGCTGACCGGGTTTCCCTCTGTCACCCTGGAACGTGGGCAGATTGCCCTGAAAGGAACGCCGTTCATGTCCAGGGACCTCTTTCTCCGCCTTTCCCGGAGGTCCAGAGATCCGGCCACATTCGATGTGATGATGACCGGGAAGATCGATTACAGAGGGGACGAGGTCCCCCTCTCTGCCAGGGGACATATCACCTGGGACGCAACATCCGGACCGTCAGCCCATGTAGAGCTGAAGGCGCATGGAATCCCCCTGTCGCATATCCAGTTGCCGGATCTGCCGGTGAAGAAAGGGACTGCCGACATGGATGTAACGGCCTCCGGGTCCCTGAACGCAGGCATTTCGGCAAAGGGAAAGATCATTATCAACGATCTCGACTTCGCGATTATTGATGACGGCGACACGAAGTCATTCTCCTTTGCCAGGCTCCTCCTCCCTTTTGAGGCATCCTATACAGAATCCGCACTAAAGATTCCATCCTTCCAGGTGAAAGGCCCCGGCTTCACACTGAATGTCAGCTCCAGACTCGATCTCGTGGATAGGTCGAATCCTCATCTAAGCCTCAGCGTCAACAGCAAGGCCATGCCGGTTGAAACATTTCAGAGGATCTTTCCATCATCGCTCCTTCCCCAATGGGTAGATGCCCGGCTTTTTCCCATATTTTCAGGCGGCCAGGTCCGGGTGGATCGCTTCTCCCTCGATGGAACCCTTCATCAGATCGGGGACCTCGATCTCCCGGAGAATGCCGGGGCCCTCCTGTTGCGCCTCGCCTGCAGCGACCTCACCGCATTCAAGGATGCCGGGGGCATACCGGTGGAAGGGGTTTCGGGAAGACTGGAGATTGAAAATGGCGGCATCCGCGTATCCGGCGTCAAGGCCCATTTCAGGGATTCACAGATTGAGGAAGGGTCCCTCAACCTGAACAGCCTTTATGACGATGCCCCCAGCATCCGTGTGGCCGCGGCCGGGTCGGTTAACATCGTAGACCTCTTGCAGCAGAAGGATTTGCCCCTCATTCCCGATGAGGTGCGCCGGCATCTTGAGGGATTTTCCTCTACTACCGGAAAGATCGACGGGAGTATCGAGGTAGGCTATGAGAAGAACTGGCCATATCCCAAGATGTTGCAGGGGACCCTCACATTCAGGGATTGCGCCATGGCCAGCAGCGCCGGATTGATTTTTCCCGTGTTTCTGAAAGAGGGGAAACTGATCGTTGATGGGACAGAAAAAAGGCAATTTGCGGTAAGGGGCCGGTGGGGCAGATCAGCCATAGATGCCTCCGGCCGGATCGGGGGGGCCTGGGAAACCGGAGACGCCAGCATCGTTGCACAGGCAGACCTGGTGGAGTTGATCGGACATTTTCATCCCGATCTTCATCCATCGATCTTTTTCAGAAGACCGGTACCGTGCCGATTGACCCTTGTCAAAGAGGAAAAAGACTGGCGCTTTAATGGAAGCCTCGACCTGAAAGACATCTCCCTTGAGACAGATTCGATGATCGTCGAACCTTTCGGGGTCAAGGGGGACCTCGGTTTCAGCGGGGGACTTGAGCCGGGGGAGACGTTCCGTGTCTCGAACCTTACATGCACGGCAGGGGAATCGTCCTTTGGATTGACCGGCACTTATGATCTGCAGAAAGAAGGCTGCTTCGATCTCAGGGCATTCAGCAAGAAGCTCCGATTGGAGGACCTGGGCGTTCATTTCAAGAAGGGAAATCTGAAGGGGAAGGGGACGCTCGCCTTCGACGCATCCATCCAGGGGTCCCGGTCGCAACCGAGGATGACGGTTGTTACCGGAGAGGCAAGGGGAAGCGGTCTCTCTTTTGCCACAGCCGATTTTCCCCATCCGGTCGAAGATTGCGACCTTGCCCTGACGTTCCAGGGAAAAGACCTTGCCATCGAGTCCATCGATCTGAAATTAGGGGAAACCCCCCTCCACATCGAGGGGAAGTTGCAGGGATGGGACGGGATGAGGGGCGATGTAACGATAAAATCCGATTTCCTGGATCTCTCCGATCTGATTTCCCCTGAGATGATCGCCTATTTCAAGCAAAACCCCAAGCGGTTCCAAAATGTTGTCGGTTCTGGCCAGGGTCCGGCCTCCTCTGCATGGCGGGAAGGCGCGGGTCGGCTCATGGCGAAATCGGATATCCATATGGATATAACGGCATCCAGGGGTCAATGGGAAGGATTCCCCTACGGCCCCCTCAGGATGGAGTGCGCCCTGCGGTCAGGGGACCTCTATATCACTCGATCCAGTGCGGCATGGGAACATGGAAAATTGCGGCTGAGGGGCCACGTGAAAAGAGGGAAACCACCCGAAATGCTCTTTTCCGGCTACATCGATATGACCCGGCAGCCCTTAGGGGAACTTCCCCCGTCCCTTGATTTTATAACGTCCCGTGCCGACGGCCTGTTGACCCTGGAGTCGCTCCTGTTTGCTAAAGGGGCCAACAGGAAAGACCTGGTTTCGAGCCTTACCGGCAGCGTCAATGTCCTGCTCGATCAGGGCGTGCTGAAAAAATCCAATATCTTTATCAACATCCTGGATTTCCTGAGCCTTCAGCAGATGTTTGAGAAAAGGCCGCCCAATCTGTCAAAGGAAGGGATCTATTTCGAGAGCATCGGCGCGCAGTTTGACCTGGATAAAGGGATTGCAAAAACAGAGGCCGTTGTCATGCGAGGCCCGGCATTCAACGCGGCGGCCAGGGGTGAGGCCAATCTCTGCACGGCCAGGATAAACGCGGAAATAGGGATCCAGCCCCTCGGGACGATCGATTTCCTGGTCAGCAATGTGCCGGTGGCGGGATATCTCCTGACCGGAGATCAAAAATCCCTTTACGTGGATTATTTTAAGGTCAATGGACCGTTATCCGATCCGGACGTACAGTATATCCCATTGAAAAGTCTGGGAAACGGGACAGTCGGCTTTCTGACGCGCCTCCTCCTCACCCCGACACGAATATACAAGAGTTTTAGAGACGCAGCACGCGACTTCGAGGGGAACGGCTACCCTCTCCCGGATGAACATCTCAACCCTAACAATGATGTGGGGGGGTGAGAGATTGAAAATTGAGGAATTGAGGATATTGAGGAATTGTAAGGAGCGGGTTTTTGACTATCCTCACCCTGTCCCTTCCTCCTCGGCGGTATCGCCTTCGAGGAGATCGCGAATGCCCGGCCTGAGATAGATCTGGCTCAGATCAAGACGCCTCAAGGCCTTTACAAAGGTCCCGACCTGGTCCCCGGGGGGCGCCTTTGAATTGACAATAATGACCTGTTTGTCCCTTATCCGGCACAAGCCCCCCGGGGAAAGGGCCGTTTCGCCCTCCATCGGCTCATAACGGATTTCAACACCGAGTTGATCGGCTACGGCCTCAAAATAACCCAGAACCGTCCTGGCATCCAACGTGGCTCCTCTGCTGCCCGACGCCTAACGCAACCGTTTAATATCCTCCACCAGTTTTCGAACCGCGTCGGCAGAACGGTCGAGGGCCTTTTTTTCGGCATCAGTCAGTTTGATCTCAATAATCTCTTCGACCCCGTTTTCACCCAATTTGACGGGGACACCGATAAAAAGGTCATTAATGCCGTACTCCCCGTTCAGACAGGCAGCGCAGGGGAGGATCTTCTTCTTGTCCTTGAGGATCGCCTCGGCCATCTCAACGGCCGCAGAGGAAGGGGCGTAGTAGGCGCTCCCGGTCTTGAGAAGACCCACAATCTCGGCGCCGCCGTTACGGGTCCGTTCCACCATGGCATCTATCCGCTCCTGGGATAAGAGCTCGGTGATGGGGATGCCGGCCACGGTAGAGTACCTGGGAAGGGGGACCATGGTATCGCCATGCCCCCCCAATACAAAGGCGTGCGTGTTCTCGACCGAGACATTTAGTTCCATGGCGATGAAGGCGCGAAAGCGGGCCGAGTCGAGGACCCCGGCCATCCCGATGACGCGATTGCGGGGGAACCCGCTCACATCATAGGCCACATGGCACATGGCATCCAGGGGATTGCTCACGATAATCAAAACCGCGTCGGGGGCAACTGCCGCTACTTCCTTTGTCACAGAGGCCATGATCCCCATGTTCGTGGAGAGGAGGTCGTCCCGGCTCATGCCGGGCTTCCTGGGGATCCCGGCTGTGATAATAACGATATCCGAGTCCTTGGCCGCGCCATAGTCCCCGCTGACCCCGCTGATCCTGGAATCGTGCTTCTCAATGGGCCCCGCCTCGGTCAGATCGAGGGCCTTGCCGGCCGGAACCCCTTCCAGTACGTCGATCAGCGCCACATCGGCCAGTTCCTTTTCCGCGAGGCGCATTGCAGCGGTGGCCCCCACATTCCCGGCCCCTATGACGGTTGCTTTCTTTCTCATCTCGATCCTCCTTTTTTGAGCGGTTGATGTGCGGGTGATCTTTTTTTCTGGATTCTGAATGATGAGGATTATAAAAGAGATATTTCAGCGGGTCAAGCAAATGGAGGCGTCAGATTTACCAATGGTTTCTGAAACAGTGGACAGGATACGATCTCTGATCACTCAAGCGGCCGAATTGCAGCGACCCTATGTGGAGCGGGTATGCGCCGGATGTAAGGACCCCTGCTGTGCCAGGGTCCACTATCTCTTCGGCGAAAAGGACATCCTGTATCTGAGGTTGTCAGGACGCCGACAGACCTGGCGAAGGGAAGGCTTTATGAAAAAGGGGTGCTGGTTCCTGGGGCCGACAGGCTGTTCCCTTGATCTCCATTCAAGGCCGTTTATCTGCCACAGTTACATATGCCCTGATCTGGAAACAGCCATAAGCGAAAGCGGCCCGGAAGCGATGGCTCAACTCAGGGAAATGTTCAGGGTCATCGGCATGTTGCGAGGCCAGATGTGGGCCGAATATCTGGATGAATTGTGAAGTGGGAAGAGACGTTCCATTGAATCAGGGTGGAACGTTTTCTTATTGGGACAAGATATTTACCCTTGACCGATCCGGAACGGATCATGTATTTGCAGGCTGTTTAGGATCGAGGAGTGCAGAGTTGGGAGTGTGGAGTTAAAAGTTCAAATCGAGTTTTTCTTTTCTATCCTGAGGCACTCCAAACTCGCAACTCCCAACTCGTAACTCCCAACTGGTAACTCCATGAGAATACTGATCTGCGGTGGAAAGGGTCAACTGGGAACGGATTGCCATACTATCCTCGGCCGGAACCATCAGGTGATGTCTGTGGACCTCGATGAACTGGACATTGCCGATCCTTCCCAGGTGGAGAATGAGGTAGCCACCTTTGGTCCGGATGTTATCGTAAACTGTGCCGCATACACTGCCGTCGATGCCTGCGAAACCCGTTATGACCTGGCATGGAAGGTGAATGCGGGGGGACCCGGAAACCTGGCCATGGCCGCCAAGAGATACGGCGCCCAATTGATTCATATCTCAACAGATTATGTGTTTGACGGCAAGAAGACACCGCCGGAACCCTACGTGGAGACCGATGAAACCCATCCGGTATCATGTTACGGAAAAACCAAGTTAGCGGGAGAGGCAGCTGTCAAAGGAGCCACGGACAACTATATGATCGTGCGCACCGCATGGCTGTACGGCATGGGGGGGGGCAATTTTCTCAAGACCATGCTCAGACTGGCCCTGAAAGACCCGACGCGGGAAATACGCGTGGTGAACGACCAGTTCGGGTGCCCAACCTGGAGCTACCGGCTGGCCATGCAGATTGAGAAACTGATCAAAGGAGGGGGGCAGGGGGTCTATCACGCCACCTCAGAAGGGCATGGCACGTGGTATCAATTGGCCGTCGAATTCCTTGACAGGATGGCGGTGCCCCATTCCATAGTCCGCTGCACCACAGCGGAATACCCCATGCCGGCCGCAAGACCCATGAACTCCATCCTGGAGAACCGGCGACTCAAGGAATCGGGCATGAACCTGATGCGAGACTGGAAGCGTGATGTAGCAGCATTTGTCGCTGCGTTCAGGGACCGTCTGATCAGCGAGACAAAAGAGGGTGGCATATGAAACAACTGATGGTAACAGGGGGATGCGGGTTCATAGGAACCAATTTTATCCGGTATCTCCTGGAAGAATCTGACTTTGACGGCCGTGTAGTGAACGTGGATGCCCTCACTTATGCCGGCAATCCGGAAAATCTGACGGATATGGAGGGGCGCTTTCCGGGGCGTTATGTTTTTGTTAAGGCGGACATCTGCGACACGGCGCGCATGGCGCTCATCTTTGACGACTACGGGATAGACACAATCTGTCACTTTGCGGCCGAATCCCATGTGGACCGGTCCATCGTGAGGCCCGATGCATTCATCCAGACCAATATTGTCGGCACGTTCAATCTCCTGGACCTGGCGAGGAAACATCAGGAGCGCTTGACCCTTTTTCACCACATCAGCACCGATGAAGTATTCGGGAGCCTGGGGAAAGAGGGGCATTTCACGGAGGAGACGCCCTACAGACCCAACAGTCCCTATTCCGCCTCAAAGGCATCTTCCGATCATCTGGTAAGGGCCTATCATCAAACCTATGGCCTCCCCGTCACCATCTCCAACTGCTCCAACAATTACGGGCCGTACCAATTTCCCGAAAAACTCATCCCCCTCATGATCCTCAATGCCCTGGAGGGAAAACCCCTCCCGGTGTACGGGGACGGTCTCAATGTCAGGGACTGGCTCTATGTGAGGGACCACTGCACGGCCATCTGGCGCATCATGAAGCATGGGGAGAGGGGCGAGACCTACACGGTGGGCGGCAATACGGAAATGGAGAATATCCGGATCGTGGAGATGATCTGCGATATCATCGACGAACTCGTACCGCCCGGAAATGGCCTGTCACGCAGAGAGCTGATCACCTTTGTCAAGGACCGGCCCGGGCATGACCGCCGGTATGCCATTGATTGCACCAGGTTGAGGGAGACCTTGAGCTGGGCGCCCGAGGAGTCGTTTGAAACCGGGATCCGGAAGACGATCCACTGGTATCTAGAAAACGAAGAATGGGTGAACCGGGTGCGAAGCGGCGAGTACCAGTCGTGGATCGACGCCCAATATGGAAGTTGACGACTTGTCAAGTTTGAAGTGACGATTTTGGAGTGCCTAAAGTTGATGCACTCGTAAAAAGTAAAAATCTCGCGCAAAGGCACACACATGAAAAGTGAAGTCAAGACAAAACTATCCATTCCCGTGG
>CAYPDL010000074.1:0-22311 GCA_964409475.1 uncultured Desulfobacteraceae bacterium
GTCCAGGACATATCTTCCGCGTTGACCTCTCGAGACAGGAGAACCTCCTTTTGATATTTTCGATTCCCCCCCTCGGCCCTGATGTTGAGGATGTCCCCCTGAACATCGAGGGCAATATCTTTTTCCTCTATCCCCGGCATCTCAGCGACCACCTGTATTGCGCCTGATTCGTCAAAAACATCGACAATGGGCTCCCGGACTTCTTCCACCACCGGACCTTTGGGCGTCCGCTTGATATTGCCGAACGGCTCAACCGAAGGCCTGCCGTCAGCCAGGGTGCGCACCCTGACCCCGTATACGCCCTTGAGGTCTTTGAGTCCCTTGATTCTGTCGAGCCCGCTGAAATCGATTTCACCCGATTTGGACAGCTCTTCGCCCTTTTCCGCCAACTTGTTTGCAGCATCGATCAGGCTGCCGAGGCCCTTGAAAAGCCCGCCAAGACCAAAGTCAAAACCGACCCCTCCATTTTTCTCTTCATTTCCCTTTCTTCCGTTCATTTCCCTTACCTCCTTGTCGGGACCTGAGCCCCTTTTTGATGTGATCTCCCAGACACCCTCATTCTCCACACACGACAGGTTGTTTGCCTCCAAAACCGATTTCAGCCCCTTCACCAGGCCGTATCCGGCCAGACTGGACAGGATCGGAATGGAACTGACCAGGGATGTCGAGAGATTCAGTGAGGCGCTTGCGATGGTTCCCAGGCCGGCCAGGATCCCCGCAGACGTCAGTTCCTTGACCATCTGGTTTGAAATGGCCCTCGAAAATATATCCGGGTTCTCCCCGATCTCCTCAATAGCCTGCAGAAACCGGTCCCTGTCCTTTTCGGACAAGGCCCGGAACCTGGACATTCCGATCACCTGGACCGCCTTCAACCTGTTCAGAAGATCGCCTGAAGCTATCGTCTGCCCGGCTTCAATCCGCATGACCGTACTCCGCGCAACCCCCAGCGTCCTGGCAAGTTCGGCCACAGACATGCTGCCGAACCTCTGTCGTACCTCCTTGAGGACCCTGCCGCAATTTTCACGCGTCACAGATTCAGCCACCTTTTTCATAGAGTTGGTTCCTCATAACATGTATCATGACAGTTCATCTTGTTGCATGATGATCCATTTAGGTTCAAATTTAACCATATCCGATCATATGTCAAGCGTTACAGCATCCAGTTTTTCTGATTATAACGGGTTTAGGGGCCCTGATTTCAATATAATACCTAAAACCAGTGCTCCCTGAACGAGTTGGAATAATGGGATTCTGGAATATTGAGGTCCTCCTGGTCTGTAGAACTCACCGTCAGGGCGACTTTGAATTGACATTTGTGGCCTGTTATATGACACTAAAAACAAAGGTAACCGTTCACGGGTTCAAAGGTTCAGTGGTTCAGGGTTGTTTTTCCGGTCCTTCGATCCAATTTTGGAGACCTACTTCCCATAAGGGGTCCCGCATCGGTCACTTCAAACCACAGAACAGGCAATCGAACGGACGTATATTGCCAGGAAGATGCTGTGTTACCTTCGAATCGGGTCGCAATTGTTGCTTTTGCCCATAACTTGGAACCTTGAACCCGGAACCTGTGAACGCTTACGATTTCTGCATGTCAATTCTGAGAGATTATCTCTCACAACCCATAGCGGGTTAAAATTCAGAGTGTTGTACAGAGATACAGGGTTCGGGTTTCAGTGTTCTGTGTATGGCGTTGAGTTTCAGGTTGGAAAGAGAGTTGGAATAGTCCGTTTTTCAATAAAAAAGGGGTTAAGCTATATCAGCTAACCCCTTGATTTTGATTATGGGGTGGATGAAGGGGCTCGAACCCTCGACAACTGGGGCCACAACCCAGTGCTCTGCCAGCTGAGCTACATCCACCATTGAGGGAAATAATATAACAGGCGCTCTCCTTCTTTGCAAGCTTAATTTTTCCGGGCAACCAATTCTCATTTTGCGATTGAGATGTTCCACATATCCCGTTCGTAGTGTCGCCGTTAGCCGATTTGATGGCGTTACGCCCCCATTATAAAACTATCGAATCTGTCGAAAGCCAAGATGAGAATTGCTGGAAACATTTGACGCTCCGACAAAAGTCCCCTATAGTAGCGGTCCATGGAAGACCCCTGATACAGGAGAGCCAAAAGGGGCTGTGTCTCAGAGGCCTCAGGGAGTGTGCCGATTCATGACAACAGACAAACAGTTATTATTCAGGCAGATACCTGGCGTAGACCAGTTGCTGATCCATCCGGCCGTCGAAAGTGCGTTGACATCTCATCCAAAGGCACTCGTACTGAAGGCCATTCATCAGGTTCTTGACTTGCTTCGGACAGACATCAAGGAGGGAAGAATTACGGAAACAGCCGCCGGACTGGATGGTGAATCGGTCTCTTGCCGGGTGATCGAGACGCTGGCAGTCATATCCAGGCCAAGCCTCCGAAGCGTGATCAATGCCACCGGGGTGGTGGTCCATACCAACCTGGGCCGGTCCATCCTCCCCGAAAAGGCCATTGAGAAATTCCGCTCCATCGCCGGGGGGTACAGCAACCTCGAATATGATTTGGACCAGGGGAGCCGGGGGAGCCGCTATGTCCATGTAGAGGAGATCCTGAGGGAGCTGACCGGGGCCGAGGCCGCCATGGTGGTCAACAACAATGCCGGGGCCGTGCTCATCGCCCTTGAGACCATGGCCAGAGGGCGCGAGGTGGTGGTGTCTCGTGGCCAGTTGGTCGAAATAGGGGGCTCGTTCCGCATCCCGGACGTCATGCGCAAGAGCGGGGCCAGGATGGTGGAGGTGGGGACCACCAACAAGACCCATCTAAGGGATTATGAAGAGGTCATCGGCCCTGAGACGGCCCTTCTGCTCAAGGTCCATACCAGCAATTTTCAGGTGGTGGGATTTACCTCGGACGTACCCCTCTCAGAACTCGTTCAACTGGGAGATCGACACGGGGTGCCTGTCATGGAAGATCTCGGGAGCGGATGTCTGGTTGACTTCTCTGCCTACGGCCTGATCAAGGAACCCACCGTTCAGGAGGCATTGGCGCACGGTGTGGGTCTGGTCACCTTCAGCGGAGATAAACTGCTGGGCGGTCCCCAGGCCGGGATTATCCTGGGACAGAGGAACCTGGTGGAAGCGATCCGCAAGAATCCACTGAACCGGGCGCTTCGAATCGATAAATTAACACTTTTGGCCCTGGAGGAGACCCTCAGACTGTACAGAGACCCACAGACCGTTACAGAGAGAATACCGACCCTCCAGATGATATGTCAGGGCTATGATTCCCTTGCCGCAAAAGCCGAACGTCTGTACGCCTTGGTCAAATCATATGGGAGCGACCGTTTCTCCATAGAGCTGATGGACGGGGCCTCAAAAGTAGGCGGGGGCGCCCTGCCCCTCCAGGAATTAAAGAGCCGGCTCCTCTGCCTGATCCCGGGGACCCTCTCTTCACATCAGATGGAGGTCTGGCTCAGGTCCTACGCCCCCCCTGTGATTACGAGGCTTGAGAGAGACAGGGTGATGCTCGACGTGAGGACCATTCAGGAAAGCGAATTCGAGCCGGTTGCCCGGGCCATCCGAGATCTCGGTGGTTCAGGCCTGCCGGAAAAGGGGGCTTAATGTGGAGCAAATCATTCAAGAAATCGTGAAAAGCTGCATTGAAACCGGTGAAAAATTCATCCGCGAAAATGCATCGGCAATCGCCGACGTAGCTGAAAGGATCGCCTCAGCCTTCTTGAGGGACCGTAAGCTGCTCATCTGCGGAAACGGTGGAAGCGCCGCCGATGCCCAGCACATGGCAGCGGAATTCGTGAACCGCTTTCAGCTTGAACGCCCCCCGCTCCCTGCGCTGGCTTTGACAACAGACACCTCCGTGATTACCAGTATCGGGAATGATTATTCATTTGAGAAAATCTTTTCAAAGCAGGTGAAGGCCCTCGGCGTCAAGGGGGATGTTCTCTTGGCCATCAGCACCAGCGGAGCGTCGAAAAACATCGTCTCCGCCGTTGAAATTGCCAACAAGCAGGGGATTTACACGGTGGGGCTCCTGGGACGAAACGGGGGAAAGCTGTCGGGAATGGTTGACACGGCCCTGATTGTAAAAAGCGATGTGACCGCACGTGTCCAGGAGGCCCATATCCTGGCAGAGCATATCATCTGTCACCTGGTGGATTATATCCTTTTCCAAAAACATTTGGAGAACGATTCTTAGTGACTATCTTGGATTGAGGATTGAACTTGAGACCGAGCAACACTCCCCGCATCGCAACGTGCACGTCCTTTAACTTTAGTCATCCCGCCTTGCGGGACTCGCTTTTTATTGAATGAATCATGACCAGACCGAAACCGATATCCCTGAATGAAGTGACCTCCTACCCCCTGGAAAACAGGGGGAGCAAGGTAGGCATCGAGGATTTCTGCAGGCCGTGGACCGCCGGTCAGTCGATGAGCCAATGGTTCGCCTCCCTGCCAGGGATCCTGGCGGGGAGTGATCTGATGGAAATCCGGGACCGGATCATCCGGGCCGTCGCCTCGAAAAGACCTGTGATCCTTGCCATGGGGGCCCATGCCATCAAGGTAGGGCTCAACCTGGTCATCATCGATCTGTTAGAGCGCAGGATTATCAGCAGTTTGGCCATGAATGGCGCCTGCATCATCCACGACGCCGAACTGGCCATGGCCGGAAAGACCTCAGAGGATGTGTCCGCGGCAATCGGGGACGGGAGCTTCGGCATGGCCGAAGAGACAGGGAGAATCCTCAATAAGGCCATTATTGAAGGCGCTGATAAAGGGCTTGGCCTTGGTGAGTCCGTGGGGGCCATGCTGGTTGAGGAAGATTTCCCCTACAACCGGTGCAGTCTCCTGGCAAAGGCCTATGACCTCGATATCCCGGTCACCGTGCATGTGGCGATCGGGACCGATATTATCCATTTTCACCCAACCGCTGACGGGGCCTCTATCGGAAAGACCTCGCATCTCGATTTCCGGATATTTGCCCGTCTCATTTCAGAATTAGAGGGGGGAGTATTCATCAATCTCGGCTCTGCGGTCATCATGCCAGAGGTCTTCCTGAAGGCCCTGACCCTGGTGCGGAACCTCGGTTATGCGGTCAAGGATGTAACAACAGTCAATATGGACTTTATTCGACACTACCGACCCATGACCAATGTCGTTTACCGGCCCACCCTGGAAGGCGGAAAGGGTTACAGCCTGGTGGGTCATCACGAGATCATGTTCCCCCTGCTGGCGGCCGCGCTCATCGAGGGTCTGGACAACCCGCATCAGAAAGGAAACAGCTAATGCCTATTTATGAATATAAATGCTCCAACTGCAATGAGGAATTCGAGGCCATCGTATTCCGCGGGGATGACGCCGTGACCTGTCCCCACTGCAAGGGAGAAGATGTCAAGCGTCTTATGTCGGCCTGCGGGTTCAAGAGCAGCGGCAGTTTTACACCGGCCTCCGGCTCATCCGGCTGTGCAGGCTGCTCCAGCACCAACTGCAGCAGTTGCCATTGAGCCTTCCATCCTCTTTTCGGATTTCAGGCGTCAGCCTTTTATTTAAAATCCTGACGGATAAATTCCTTACTTGGAGTTCAGCCTCTTATGGAACCTGACAGGTAGACGCCTTGTGATGAAGCTTCATACGAGCGCTGCCTCTGGCTGGCAAGAACGGCCAGGCTGACCCGCCTGCGATGCGTAATATCCGATGGCGGCAGAGGCATTGTCACCGGACGGAAAGGACGCAGAACATCCATGGAATGCGTTCCCACGCGGAGCATGGGAACGAGAGAACCATGCAGCATATGGGACGGGGCGTCCGGAAGCCGTGGCTGGAAAGCCGCCCCCTTTAAACCTCTGAACCCCTGAACGTTGAACCGTGAACCGTGAACCTCTCACGCGAGGAATCGCCTTGTTTCGCATCGGATTCGGATATGATGTGCACCGCCTTGTTGAAGGCCGTCCCCTGATATTGGGGGGGGTGGAAATTCCTCATCCGGTCGGGCTTGAAGGGCATTCGGATGCGGATGTCCTGACCCATGCGGTGATTGATGCCATCATCGGCGCACTGGGGGCCGGAGATATCGGGCAGCATTTCCCGGATACCGACCCCGCCTACAAGGGGGTTTCCAGCCTTCTCCTGCTCAAGACGGCGACCGATCTA
The DNA here is from genome assembly GCA_964409475.1 of uncultured Desulfobacteraceae bacterium. Taxonomy (GTDB): domain Bacteria; phylum Desulfobacterota; class DSM-4660; order Desulfatiglandales; family Desulfatiglandaceae; genus AUK324. The sequence continues at coordinate 6,143 of CAYPDL010000074.1, forward strand.
ATGCACGACAAGGGGTTTCAGTTGAACAATCTGGACGCCACCATCGTGGCACAGGCCCCCAGGCTGGCCCCCTACCTCACAACCATGCGGGAAAAATTCTCCGGGATACTGGCAGCCCCCGCAGAGCGGATCAACCTCAAGGCGACTACCAGCGAGCGCCTCGGCTTCTGCGGCAAAGGCGAAGGGATGGAGGCATTTGCCGTGGTCAGCCTCATTAAGATCTCAATGATGGAAAATTAAGGTGCGCACACCTTTACGGATTTAGAAGGAGTGGATGCATGACGCTCAAATTATATAATACAGCAACCCGATCCAAAGAGGATTTTCAACCGATCGAAGAGGGTAAGGTCGGCATCTATGTGTGCGGGGTGACGGTGTATGATCTCTGCCATATCGGTCATGCGCGCTCGGCCATCGTGTTCGATGTCCTGGTCCGGTATCTCCGGGCAAAGGGGTATGATGTGACCTATGTCCGCAACTTCACCGATGTGGATGACAAGATCATTGAAAGGGCAAGGATTGCCGGGAAGGAGACCGGGGCCCTGGCCCAGGAATTCATCGATGCCTTTTATGAGGATATGGGGAAGTTGGGGGTGCTAAAGGCCGACGTGGAGCCGCGGGCCACGGAACATATCGACGGCATGATCGATATGATCAGCACACTGCTGGAACGGGGATATGCCTATGCCGAGGGAACGGATGTCTATTTTTCCGTGGAGGCCTACAAGGGCTATGGCGAACTCTCCGGCAGGAAGTTAGAAGATATGAAGGCAGGGTGCCGCATCGCCGTGGATGAGAATAAGCGGCACCCCATGGACTTTGTCCTGTGGAAGGCCGCCAAACCAGGGGAGCCACAATGGCCCAGTCCCTGGGGACCCGGAAGGCCGGGATGGCACCTGGAATGCTCGGTCATGAGCAACCGCTACTTAGGTCCCACCTTCGACATCCACGGGGGCGGGAGGGACCTCCTCTTTCCCCACCACGAGAATGAACGGGCCCAGTCTGTCTGCGCCAACGGCGGGGGGTTTGCCCGTTACTGGGTCCATAACGGCTTTGTGACGGTCGAGTCTGAAAAGATGTCCAAATCGTTGGGGAATTTTCTGACCATCCGCGATGCGCTCAAGGAATACCATCCCGAGGTCCTGAGGCTGTTTCTCCTCTCAAAACATTACAGGGGACCTCTTGACTTTTCCAAGAGCGATGTCTTAGGTCTCCAAGAGGGGCTAGTCCGCATCTACCGCACCCTCCAGCGGCTGGAAGAGCTGTCCGCTCCCCCCTCTACCGGCCCCGGCACGCCTTCCCCTGCCCCGTTCATGGAGCGCTTTCTAGAGATCATGGACGAAGATCTGAACACGGCAGGCGCCATCGGGCTGATCTTCGAGAAGGTCAGGGAGATGAACCGGGTCATGGATGCATCGGATGGGACGATGGATGCAGATACCCGCATCGCTCTCGAAGGCGACCGTCTCCAGATCGTCGAGGCAGGCCGCGTCCTCGGCCTCTTTGATGAAACACCTTCCGACTTTTTCGCGCAATTGACAGACGCCTCCCCCCAGATCGATCCCCAAGAGATCGAGACCCTCATCGAGAAACGGGCCGTGGCCAGGGCACAGAAGGACTGGGCCGCATCCGATGCCATCCGCGACCGTCTGAAGGAGCTGGGGGTTGTCCTGGAAGACGGGCCCAAGGGGACAACCTGGAGACTAGATGTTTGAGATCGAGACCGACCTCTCGCCCTGCGGAGATCAGCGTCAGGCAATCAAAGCCCTGGCAGAGGGCGCTGAGAAGGGATTGCGGCACCAGGTCCTCCTCGGGGTCACCGGGTCGGGAAAGACCTTTACCATGGCCCACGTCATTTCGGCCGTCCAGAAACCGGCCCTGATTATCGCGCCCAACAAGACCCTGGCCGGCCAACTCTACGGCGAGCTGAAGCGCCTCTTCCCCCGCAACGCCGTAGAGTATTTTGTCAGCTATTACGACTACTACCAGCCCGAGGCCTATATCCCCCAGACCGATACCTACATCCAGAAGGATTCCCACATCAACGAGCAGATCGACAAGATGCGACACGCGGCCACCCGGTCCCTTTTAGACCGCGACGACGTCATCATCGTGGCGAGCGTCTCGTGCATCTACGGGCTCGGCTCGCCCGAGGCCTATTACGACATGCTCCTCTACCTCGAAATCGACGCAGTCATGTCCCGGGAGGATGCGGTCAGGAAGTTGGTGGACATCCACTATGAGCGGGGCGACATGGACTTCTACAGAGGCCGGTTCCGCGCCAGGGGGGACGTCCTGGATATTTATCCGGTCCATGAAGAGGATCGGGCCGTGAGGATCAACTTCTTCGGAGATGTGGTGGAATCGATTCAGGAGATCGATCCATTGACCGGAAAGGCCCTGAATCACCTCAATCGCATCGCCATCTATCCTGCCACCCATTATGTCACCACCGTAGAGATCCGGGAACGGGCCATCCGCGAAATCAAGAAGGAACTCAGCCAACAGGTGGCCTATTTCCGGGACCAGGATATGTTCTTAGAGGCCCAGCGGATCGAGGAGCGGACCCGGTTCGACATGGAGATGATGGCCGAGATCGGTTACTGCCACGGGATCGAGAACTACTCCCGGCACCTCACCGGAAGGGGTCCGGGCGACCCCCCCCCTACCCTTCTTGACTATTTTCCTAAAGATTTCCTCCTGTTCATCGACGAAAGCCACATCACGGTCCCTCAGCTCATCGGGATGTACCGGGGGGACCGGTCCAGAAAGGAGACCCTGGTCCGCTATGGTTTCCGTCTCCCCTCGGCCTTAGACAACCGGCCCCTCAGGTTCGAGGAATTCGAGGAAAGGGCCCACCAGGTCGTCTATGTCTCGGCCACCCCCGGGCCTTATGAACTCCGGCAGAGCGAGTTGACCGTGGAACAGATTATTCGGCCTACCGGGCTCATCGATCCGGAGATCGAGGTCAGACCCGCGGCCAACCAGGTGGACGATCTATTGGGCCGAATTCGGGAGACCGTGGAGAAGGGCGAACGGGTCCTTGTCACGACCCTGACCAAGCGGATGGCCGAAGACCTAACCGAGTACTATGCCGACCTGGATGTCAAGGTCCAGTACATGCATTCGGATATCAAGACCATCGAGCGGATGGAGATCATCCGGGACCTTCGATTGGGGGTCTTTGACGTCCTGGTGGGCATCAACCTGCTGCGCGAGGGCCTTGACCTTCCTGAGGTCTCACTGGTAGCCATTCTAGATGCGGACAAGGAGGGGTTTCTCAGGTCTGAGAGATCTCTGATACAGACCTGCGGCCGGGCAGCCCGGAATATCAACGGTACCGTGCTCTTTTATGCAGACCAGATCACCGGCTCCATGGAGAGGGCTATCCACGAGAGCACCCGGCGCCGGGAAATTCAATCGGAATACAACCGCATAAATCATATCACCCCGACATCCATCCAGAAGAACATTGACGCCATCCTCTCGTCGCCCTATGAGGCCGATTATGTCACCGTCCCGACTCTGGCAGAAGACGAAGCAGCCTATTTGACCCGGGAATCTCTGGACAAGATGATCGAAGATCTCAAGGAAAAGATGTTCGACGCAGCCTCAAAGCTGGAGTTTGAGGGAGCTGCCCTCTACAGAGACCGGATAACCGCCCTCGAAAAGCGGGGGCTGGAGCTGCTGGGGAATTGACAATTGAGGGTTGAAAATTGAATATTGAAAAACCGGAATTCAGGCGTAAGCCTTCTATTCCCTCGACAATTCCTTCCCTCATCCCCGGTTTCCACGGGGTTCGCGAGGCCTTGATTCAGGAAGGCCGTTCTGTCCGGGAGATCTGGATCGCCTCAGGAAAGAAACCGGGAAGGGCCGAGGAGATCCTCCGGATGGCGAAAGAACAGGATATCCCTGTGTCCTTCAAGGAGCCGGCAGAGTTTTCCCGACGCCTTCCGGGCGTGGCCCATCAGGGGATCGTCGCAGTGGTAAAGGCGTTCAGCTATGCTGACCTGGATCGTGTCATGGAAGGAGCGCTTCAGAGAGAGGGCCACGGGCTTATCCTGGTGGCCGACCATATTACGGACCAGGGGAATTTGGGCTCTCTCATACGGACTGCGGCCTTCTTCGGGGCGCACGGCGTTGTCATTCCAGAGGACCGTTCGGCCCGGGTCGACCCGGCAATGCTCAAGCGCTCGGCAGGGGCCTATGCCCACATACCGGTCGCCAAGGTGGTCAACATCGGCCGGACCCTGGACCTGCTGACCAAAAAAGGGTTCTGGATTATCGGCACATCCGGCGATGCATCCACGTCCATCTACCGATTCGACTGGAATCGCCATGTGGCCCTGGTCCTGGGAAATGAGCAGAAAGGCCTCGGCAGACCGACCCGGAAATCATGTCACGAGATCGTAGGAATCCCGTCGCAGGGGCCGATCGAATCCCTCAACGTATCAGTGGCTGCCGGCGCCGTCCTGTCCGAAATTATCCGCCAGAGGAAATCCTGACGTCAGTCCCGTTAGGAAGAGGTATAATCTTTTTGAAATGAGGAATGCCGTATGAATGAAGAAAACACACTGGCCGGTACGCTGTCCATTTTTTTCAGCAAACAGCCCATCCTCGATGCCAAACGCGCCATCTGGGGATATGAACTGTTGGGCGGGGCATTAAGGGAGGGTTTATTCGAAGTGTTCCCTCAGCAGGAGAGCGCAAGCGGGCTCTCCTCCAGTACGTACCTGGGATTGCAGGAGGCCATGGAGCGCGGCAAGAAAATCATGGTCAGTTTTGACGAAACCGGCATCCTGTCCGGGATGCCGCACGCCTTGCCATCCCCCAGCGGTGTCGTTCGGTTATTGCCAGGGGAGTCCCGGGCGCCCGGTCTGGAGGAAGCCCTGCACGCCCTCCAGGGCGAAGGGTACCAGACCGCCCTGGAGTCCCTCCCCGACACCCCGCTGCCAGAGGCCTTCTATCGCCAGGCCGATATCATCTCATTTGACCTCTCCAGGGGAAAGCCCGATCCCGCGTTATTAGGCCGGATGGATCGAAGCCCGGCCCGGAAACTGGCCCGCGGGCTCAAGACCCGGGAGCAGTTCCTGGCGGCCAGAGACATGGGGTTTGCCTTGTTCCAGGGCCCGTTTTTCAAAGAACCGGAGTACCTGCAAGACCGTCCGCTCGGCTCCAACGAGGTGACCCGTCTGAACCTCTTTCGACTCATCGAGGGAGAGGACCCGGACGTCAAGGCCCTGGCCGAGGGCATCCGCTCAGACGTCTCCATCAGCTTCCGCCTGCTCTCCTACCTGAACAGCGCATGGTTCGGATTCCGGCACAACATCCAGTCCATCGATCAGGCCATCGTGATCCTCGGCTGGGTCAAGCTCAAAAGCTGGCTGCGGGCCGTTCTTTTTGTCGATCTGGCCGGTAAGGAGGAGGTCCCCCAGGAACTGGCGGCAATTTCCCTGCAACGGGGAAAATTCCTGGAGCTGCTGGGCACCCATGTCGACTATTGGGGTTTCGATCCCAATACCTTGTTTCTATTGGGCTTGTTTTCGTTGATGGATGCCATCTTGGGGATGCCGATGGAGAAGGTGGTGGACCTGCTGCCTCTGGATGCCAAGCTGAAGGCTGCGCTCCGGCGCGACCCCAACAACGAGTACCGGCCCCTTTTCGAATTGCTGGAGTCCCTGGAGGATGGAGATTGGTCGGCGCTCGATACCCTGACGCAGCAACTGTTCTTGGACCCCGGTCTGATCAGGGAGCGCTTTGCCCAGGCCCGCGATTGGGCCGGCGCCTTTTTCACCCGCCCCAACCGATAAACCCGTTGCCCTTTCCCTCTGACTATTTGCCCAGGGGCCGCACCCCCCAGATCCGTTCGGCATACTCCCTCACGGCACGGTCACTGGAGAACTTGCCCATGTTGGCCGTGTTGAGGATAGCCTTGCGCACCCATTCGTCCTGATCACCAAACAGGTCGTCAACCCGCCCCTGGGTATCCACATAGCTGCGATAGTCCGCCAGAACCAGGAATTTGTCCCCATCCCGCAAAAGTGCGTCCACGATGGCGGTGAACAGGGAGGGATCTTCAGGCGAGAAATACCCCGAGCCGATCTGATCGACGGCGTGTTTGAGTTCCGGATCGCTTTCGTAATAGTAAAACGGGTTATAACCACTTCGCCTCATCTGATCTACTTCTTCGGCCTGGAGCCCGAAGAGGAAGAAATTTTCGGACCCGACCTCTTCCCGGATCTCGACATTGGCCCCATCCAGGGTCCCGATAGTCAAGGCCCCGTTGAGGGAGAACTTCATGTTGCCGGTGCCGGAGGCCTCCATCCCGGCGGTGGATATCTGTTCCGAAAGGTCGGCCGCGGGGATGACCTTTTCAGCCTGGGATATGCAGTAGTTGGGCAGAAAGAGCAGGCGAAGCCGGCCTTTGACATCGGAATCATTGTTGACCACTTCAGCCACGGAATTGAACAGCTTGATGATCAGTTTGGCCCGATAGTAGCCGGGGGCGGCTTTCCCGCCCATGAGTACCGTCCGCGGTATGACCGGATCGCCGGGATTCCTCTTGATCCGGTTGTAGCGGGTGATCACGTGCAGGATGTTCAGGAGCTGGCGCTTGTATTCGTGCATCCGTTTGAACTGGCAGTCGAACAGGGTGTGGGGATTGATGCCCATCCCCATCTTGCGCAGCACGTACCGGGCCACCCGTTTCTTGTTGTCGAGCTTGGCCTCGGCAAAGGCCCGGCGGAACGACGAGTCCTCCGCCAGGGGGAGCAGTTTTTTCAGTTGGCTCAGATCACACACCCATTCGGAGCCGATCGCCTCGCTGATAAGCCGGGTCAGCGCCGGGTTGGCCTGCAGAAGCCAGCGCCGGGGCGTTACGCCGTTGGTGATGTTCTTGAATTTGCCGGGATACAACCGGTGAAAATCCCCGAACAGGCTGTGCTTCAGGATTTGGGTGTGCAGGGCGGCTACGCCGTTGACCGAATGGCTGCCCACGATGGCCAGATGGGCCATTCGAACCCTACGCTCCGCCCCCTCGGCGATGATGGACATCCGCGTCAACCGTTCCCCGTCACCCGGATGGCGGGCTGCCACCTCCTGCAGGAAACGCTGGTTGATCTCGTAAATGATCTCCAGGTGGCGGGGCAGCAGCCGGCCGATCAAATCTACCGGCCAGGTCTCCAGGGCCTCGGGCAGCACGGTGTGGTTGGTGTAGGCAAAGGTCCGGGTGCAGATTTCCCAGGCCTGGTCCCAGGGCAGCCCCTCCTCGTCCAGCAAGAGACGCATCAGTTCAGCGACGGCAATAGCCGGATGGGTATCGTTCAGCTGTACGGCGGCGTAATCGGCCAACCCGACCACTGTGCCGTGCTGCTTCTTATGGCGGCGCAGGATGTCCTGGAACGTAGCCGCCACCAGGAAATACTGCTGTTTCAAACGCAGTTCCTTGCCCTCCTCCGCCTCGTCGTTGGGGTAGAGCACCTTGGAGATGTTCTCGCTCATCACCTTGTCGTGCATGGCCCCGGCATAGTCCCCCCGGTTGAAAACGGACAGGTTGAATTCCCGGCTCGACTGGGCCGTCCACAGCCGCATGTTGGTCACATGGTCGCCACCGTACCCCGGGATCAGGATGTCGCAGGGAATGGCCATGACATTTTCGGTATCCACCCAGCGGTAGCGCAGTTGGCCATCGGCGTCGCGGCAGGCCTCACTCCGGCCGTAAAAATGGATCTTGTACGGGTGGTCGCGCCGGACAATCTCCCAGGGGTTGCCCTGGCGGCGCCAGTTGTCGCAGCGTTCCTCCTGGCGGCCGTTGACGATGTTCTGGTAGAAGATCCCGTAGTCGTACATTATCCCGTAACCGTACCCCGGGATCTTCAAGGTGGCCATGGAATCCAGATAGCAGGAGGCCAGCCGTCCTAGGCCGCCGTTGCCCAGCCCGGCATCCCATTCCACCTCCTCGAGGTCTTCCAGGCTCAACCCGAGTTTTTCCAACACCTCCCGACAGCCCTGCTCCAGGCCCATGCTGGTGAGGTAATTCATCAGAAAACGGCCGGGGAGGAATTCGAGCGAAAGGTAATAGACCCGCTTTACCAGGCCGTCATAGTAGTCCCGCTGGGTATTGAGCCAGGCCTGGATCAGCCGATCCCGGATGCTGTAGGCCAGGCCGTTGAAATAGCGGAAATGGCTCTGCCCGTAAATCTCATCCCCCAGCGTGGAAACGATGTGGCGGTGAATGTCGTCGGCCAAGGTTTCAATCGTTGACCGTTGATCTAAGGTTGGGATCCTTTTGGGCTTCGTCTGGAATTGAAGATCGTCGGGCATGGAAATTCCTTTGTTTTTGAGAGAATCATAAGGGGCAGAATCTCAGGCAGGATGCTTTTTCTGTGAAAATCAACTGTCTGTAACAGTTTTTCCCGGGCACGCTCCTGAGAAGCTGCGGCAGAATTATATCCGATGCATGCAACTGATGTTGCAGGGCAAGGGCTCTCAATAGCCAGCCCCGTCCGTGGGGATCTCTTTGTAAAAGGCTGCAAATACGGATATCATTCCATGGGAACGGCAGTGAGATCGTCAAATTCGTTCCCCAACAGCCCCGGGAGAACCTCGGTTTAAGCAGGCATCTCTCCTCTGCCTGTTCAGGATTCGTGTGAACGGTCAAGGGGGCGTTCCACATCCTCCAAAAAACCTTGTTGCAGCCTTTTACAAAGAGATCCCCACGGACCCGGTCATGTTGCGGCACCTTCTATCAAAAGCCTAAAGAGTTACAAATTATCTATCTGAAAAAGCATAATATCCAGTTGTTCATCCCCGCCAAATTCAAATACTGATCTCCTCCGAACCCAAAACCCGATCGATGTCCAAAAGGATCTTGACCCCTCCTTCCATCTTGGCCATTCCGAGGATATAGTCCGTATTGAGCCGGGCGCCAAAGGTGGGAGTGGGCTCAATGTCTTCCCCTTTGATGTTCAGGACCTCGGAGACCGAATCCACCACAATGCCGATCATGATCATCCCGCTCTCGCCCTGGATCTCCACCACGATGATACAGGTGCGCTCCGTGTAATCGATTTCCTCCATCCCGAACCTGCCCCTCAAATCCACCACCGGGATCACCTTACCCCGAAGGTTGATGACCCCTTTCACATAATCGGGTGTCTGAGGCACGGAAGTAATCGGCATCATCCCGATGATCTCCTTGATCTTCAGTATACTGATGCCATACTCCTCGTCCGCCAGCGTGAAGGTCAGATACTTTCCCTCTTTTTCCGCCATGGCCTTTACTGCCTGATCCATTGTCTCTGTGAGTTTCGACATTTCTGTTTCACCTCCTTTCTCTGTTCATGTTCTTTGATAAAAACCTCCACGCCACATCACTGGAAAATCAACTGCTGCTTTTCCCATCAACGAGCATGTTGCGGACAGCGTCGCCAGGACAGACCCTTCAAGGAAGACGTCTTGTCTTGAGGTGTCTAAAGCAGAAACTATGCCAAAGAGAGGAAGAAAATATTTATACCTGATTTCAAATAGTTGCGGCAAAGGCAGGTCGACATATTGAAATGACAAGCCATTCCGCGTGGTGGGACTTGGGTCTTTGTCAATTTGTTGACATCAAGAAGCCCGATGGTGCTGGAGCTTGGGAACACGGGTGGGAGCTTTGGAACAGGGTAGAAACCCGGCAGCGGTCCCCTCGGGCAGATTAGCGCCCTATTGGTTATAAGGGTGTGCGAACTTTTTGAGATTCTGCTCTACGGGAACCTGGGAGCGCTGTTCAGGACCGCGGCGTTTTTTCGAGGTGCACGGCCTCTTCATTCACCAAGAGAGCCGGCCGGGTCAGTCCAAAGGCACTTAAGAGATCGGGCGCGGCCAGACTCATCACCAGTGCGCCCGATCGCCCGTCATGGCATCGCACTGATCTTCACGAATCGCCTGGAGGGCCGCCTCTGCATAGGCCAGCCGGCGTTTCAATTCCTCATAGGTGGGTTCAGGTTCTTGTGTCATGGGAGGTCTTTTGACGGTTGAGCGGTACTCAATTTGAGATTCTATATACCGCGTCATGCGGACCCACATCGAAGAAACGGAGAGTTTCGTCATTCATCCTGTTGCAATCATGGCAGAGGAGAATCTGGTCGTCACCCTTTTTTCGGCATATTTTGCAGTAGGCATAAACAATAATGAAATTTTTAGCCACTGGGAGGCTGTATAACCCACGGAGATCATATCGCAATGGCTCTCCCATGAGTGGATCATGTAATAATTTATCGATCTTATTACTGATTCTCTTTTTGATGGAGGAAAATTTCTTGAGGGAGTTTACAAAGTCGTCCGAATAGGTTTCATACATTTAGAAGACCTCTTCGCGGCTGTGCCAGTTGAGTTTGCCGGAGCGGGACTTCTCTAATGTATGCAAAAGGGACCGGTAGAATTCAGGAGATGATAACGCAGTACCCATACTCTCGTTTTCCTGAGCGCGTTTCAGACCGAGTGCCCACTGGTTAATCAGTTCCGACATGGATAACCTTTGGGACAACGAAAACCCTTTGAGAAATCTGGACAGGTCTTCGTCTAACGTTATATTGACTCTTACTTTTCTCATGACAGTCTCCTTCATAAAGAAAGGGATATCTAAAGTGGTAACCGTTCACGGGTTCAAAGGTTCAGTGGTTCAAGGTTGTTTTTCCGGTCCTTCGATCCAATTTTGGAGACCTACTTCCCATAAGGGGTCCCGCATCGGTCACTTCAAACCACAGAACAGGCAATCGAACGGACGTATATTGCCAGGAAGATGCTGTGTTACCTTCGAATCGGGTCGCAATTGTTGCTTTTGCCCATAACTTGGAACCTTGAACCCGGAACCTGTGAACGCTTACCTAAAGTGTATGTGCATCATATGCGCATTGCTTCGTTGTTGTCAAGATACGAGAGGATTGTGTTGTTCGAATCGAGATGATGAGACTTGAGCGTATCGTCGATGTTATCCATCAAACAAACATTCATAAAGGTCCTGGACCGAGCCCACCCCCGATACCTTCATGGGGTTGGGAGATTTCAGGCCCTCAAGGCTGGTTTTGGGGAGAATGGCGTGTAAAAACCCTAACTTCATGGCCTCGTTAAGTCTCAGCTCAGGCTGACTCACCCCCCGAACCTCGCCGGCAAGCCCCACCTCGCCGAACACGACAAGGTCGCGGCTGATGGGCCGGTTCAGAAAGCTCGACATCATGGCCGATACGATCCCCAGGTCCGCGGCCGGCTCGTCCACCTTCAGCCCCCCGGCCACATTGACGAAGATATCCTGATCGCCCAGCTCCATGCCCAGCCGTTTCCCCAGTACGGCCACGAGGAGGGAAATCCGGTTGTGGTCCACACCGATGGCCGTTCTTCGGGGCATGCCCAACGGACTCGGACCGACCAGGGCCTGGATCTCCACCAGGAGGGGACGGGTCCCTTCCATGCAGGAGATCACCGCAGAGCCCGGTACGTCTTCGGGCCTTTCTTGGAGGAAGATCCTGGAGGGGTTGCCGACTGCGTCGAGACCCGAGTCCTTCATCTCAAACACGCCGATCTCGTTGGTGGAACCGTATCGGTTCTTGACGGCCCGCAGTATCCTGAACAGGTGTCCCCGGTCCCCCTCAAAATAGAGGACCGTGTCCACAAGGTGCTCAAGGACCTTTGGACCGGCAATAGCCCCGTCCTTGGTCACATGCCCCACCAGGAAGACCGGTATTCCCGTCCCCTTGGCATAGGCCATCAACCGGGAGGCCACCTCTCTGACCTGCCCCACGCTTCCGGGGGCCGAGGCCATATCTTCGGTATAGAAGGTCTGGATCGAGTCGACGGCCACGATGTCCGGTTTTAACGAGGTCACGCGCTCAAGAAAATCCTCGATGCAGGTCCCGGTCATGACGTACAGATCTTCGGAATGGACGCCCAGCCTCTCGGCCCTCAGCTTGATCTGCTGGGCCGATTCCTCGCCTGAAAGGTACAAGGCCCGCAATTTCTGACGCGCCAGACGATCCAGGACCTGGAGAATGATGGTCGATTTTCCGATCCCGGGGTCCCCGCCGATCAGGATCAGAGAACCGGGGACCACGCCGCCCCCGAGGGTCCGGTCGAATTCGGAAAGCCCGGTCTTTAATCGCATCTCAGGGGCCAGGGAAATGGCCTCCAGACGCTCTGCCTGACCCATTGCAGAGGCCGCCCGGCGAGTCCCCTTCCCCGGTGCCTTTCGGACCTCCTCCACCATACTGCTCCACTGGCCGCAGTCAGGGCATCGGCCCATCCATTTGATGGCCTCATACCCACAGTTCTGGCAGACAAAACTGGTTTTTTCCTTTTTGGTCATGATGAAACAGCTGCCTCACTCCCACCGGCCATTGTCCCTCCTTCGGAGGTCCGTGTACCCCACCCTCCCCTGATCCGTGATAAACGAACTCAGAAGCCAGTTCACCAGGCTGATAATCAGGGCGCCCCATACGGCAGACCAGAACCCGTGCACCTCAAATCCGGAGATCACGCCCGAGGCCATTTTCAACAGGACCGCATTGATGACAAATGTAAAGAGACCCAGGGTCAGGATATTGATGGGCAGGGTCAGGATGAGGAGGATCGGCCGGAAAAAGACGTTCAGGACGCCCAGGATAGCGGCCGCGAAAAATGCGCTGAAAAACCCGGCCACCTCGATTCCGTTTATCAGATACGACGCAATCGTAATCGCAGCAGTCAAAATCAACCATCTTACAAGTAGTCCCATGAGTTGTTTCTCCCTCGGCCCGGCGGGCCGTGTACATTTACTAACGCGGCATAGCCACAACCAAAAATTTATCACACAGAGACACAAAGCACACAAAGGATTTTTTCTTTAAACCCCCAAAAAGATGCCCGTCTCTTTGTGTTCTTCGTGGCTTCGTGTGAGTCAAGAACGAGTTATCATACAGAGCCACAAGAGATTTTCTTGTTTTTTGTGGCGGAATTCTAAGCGATAAGGCACAAACTTGCGACTGTCGTTCAAACCGTCCACAGCCTTTTTGATTACGGCGCCATTGTAGTGCATACCCGTTTGGGATGTCAAACTTTCCGCCGAAAACGCCTATATTAGGGATGGCATCGATACCACATATCTGCTATAAATACATCCAGAGTGCGGTTGCCGCAACTTCGGTAATACCGCTCAGTTGAGAGGCTCTGCCATTTCACTCGTAAACTCTGGGCAGTTTAGCCAGTTGCAATCTCGGGTATTTTTCCTTTTCATCCGGATCAGGGGTTTGACATATGGATAGACAGATCGTAAAAGGGTCAGAGGTCATCGGCGCTGCGCAAAAGATCCTGGTGTTCACCGGGGCCGGGCTCAGCACGGAATCGGGTATCCCCGATTTCAGAAGTCCCGGTGGCATATGGGAAAAATATGACCCTGCCGACTTCTATTTCCAGAAATTCATTTCCGATGAAATCTCCCGGGAAAAATACTGGCAGATGAGCACCGAGTTTTACGACACCATCAGAGATGCAAAGCCCAACCGGGCCCACCTCGCCATCAAGACGCTGGAAGACCGGGGCAAACTCTTAGCCATCGTAACGCAGAACATTGACAACCTCCACCACAAGGCGGGCAACTCCCCGGATAAGATCATTGAACTCCACGGCACGGTGATCTCCGTCTCGTGCCTGAGCTGTAAAAAGAAATACGACAGGGATGAGATCGAGGCCCGCTTGCGTTCAGGGGTCAAGGTCCCCTACTGCGATGACTGCGGCGGCATATTAAAGCCCGATACCATCTCGTTCGGTCAGGCCATGCCCCAGGAAGAGATGGAACGATCGATCCGGCATGCGGGTGAATGCGACCTCTGCCTTGTCCTGGGCTCTTCGCTCGTTGTCTATCCTGCAGCCTCAGTGCCCATACACGCGGTCCGGAGCGGCGCCCGGCTGATGATCGTCAACCGGGACCCCACGCCCCAGGATACGTATGCCGATCTCGTGATCCGCATGTCTTTATCCGAGGCACTGGATCAGATGCTGGGGATTCTTTTTACTTGAAATTCCGTCGAATTTAGGCTATTTACCGTATGAATAGGTTCCAGGGTTCAAAGGTTCAACGTTAAGCGGGTTCTCCTTTTCACATTCGATGTTCGACGTTGGATGTTGGACGTTCGTATTTTTCCCTTGTTTTCTATCACGATTTCAAAAGAGGTCTTTCATGTTGCGAATCGGTTTTGTTGGATGGCGGGGCATGGTTGGATCGGTCCTTATGGGCCGTATGAATGAAGAGCAGGACTTCAAGGGCTTTGAACCGGTCTTTTTCACCACCTCCAATGTGGGCGGAAAAGGTCCGGACGTGGGTCTCGACATCCCGCCGTTAAGAGACGCCTATGACATCAGCCTCCTCTCCTCGCTCGACATTGTCGTCACCTGCCAGGGGGGCGACTACACCAAGGACGTCTATCCCAGGCTGAAAGCAGGCGGCTGGGCCGGCTGCTGGATCGATTCGGCCTCGGCCCTGCGACTTGCCGACGACGCCATTATTGTCCTTGATCCGGTCAACAGGTCTGTCATTGATGCCGGGCTGTCATCCGGCGTCAAGACCTATGTCGGCGGCAACTGCACGGTCAGTCTCATGCTCATGGGACTCTCAGGCCTGTTTGCACAAGGCCTGATTGAATGGGTATCGGCCATGACCTATCAGGCCGCCTCGGGCGCAGGGGCCAAGAACATGAGAGAACTCATCGCCCAGATGCTCGTTCTCGGCAATGCCTCAAAGGCCCTGCTGGATGACCCGGCATCTTCGGCCATTGACATAGACCGGGTGGTGACAGAGCAGATGCGAGCGGCCGCCTTCCCCACTGACAACTTTCTGGCCCCCCTGGCCGGAAGCCTCATCCCCTGGATCGATTCGCCCATGGAATCGGGCCAGACCAGAGAGGAGTGGAAAGGCCAGGTTGAGACCAACAAGATCCTTATGACAAAAGAGCCGATTCCGGTCGACGGCCTCTGTGTGCGTGTGGGCGCCATGCGGTGCCACAGCCAGGGTCTTACTATCAAACTAACCAAGGACATTCCCTTGAACGAGGTCGCGGACATCATCCAAAAAGGGAACCCCTGGGTAACCCTGGTCCCCAATGACAAGGACTCCACCCTGAAATACCTGACACCGGCAGCGGTCAACGGGACCCTGACCGTTCCGGTGGGGAGACTGCGAAAGATGCTCCTGGGGCCCGAATATGTGGCGGCCTTCACCGTGGGGGATCAGCTTCTGTGGGGGGCGGCCGAGCCGATACGGAGAATACTTAACATTGTCATTGAACACCTGTCGTAGCCGTTCAGCCGATGGCGGTTTCTGATTCAGGAACGGGAATGTGTTGACAAACCAAACCCCGTGACTAAAATAAGAACCTCCACAAAGGCCATGCGGAAGTGGAAAGCTCACTGGTGGGGCTCCCGGACTTCAAATCCGGTGTGACGGGCTAAAACCTCGTCAGGTGGGTTCGATTCCCATGCACTTCCGCCACACTAACATTCCCATTCCACTTGTATCCCAGTATAGTTATTTCAACATATTAAACCTATACTCCAGACCTTCACCATGGACAAACACCCTGGAATGTGCCCACCTATCTCCCGACAGGAGCGACGTTCTCTTTTCCCATGAGTACACATGTATTGATTGTGGGACCTTCCTACAGGGGCCTGGATTTTGATCAGAGGGAAGAGGTCCGCGAAAACCTGAGGACCCGGCTGGAGAAACAGGGCATCCGGTTTGTTGAATACTGCTGGGTCTGGGACGAACAGGATCTGTGCCTCCTCCTGGTGGGCACCTATGAAAACCTTGGACAGGCAACCTTTTGGATGGAGGCCCTGCGGTCCATGGGATTTGAACTCTGTACGCGAACGCATCTTCCCGGCGAGAATGCTGAAGATGACCCGAAACATGACCATGCAGACAGGAATACCGAATAGATCCTAATGCGGACCATACCCGCAACCCAAAATTTATCACACAGAGACACAAAGCACACAAAGGATTTTTTCTTTAAACCCCCAAAAAGATGCCCGTCTCTTTGTGTTCTTCGTGGCTTCGTGTGAGTCAAGAAGGAGCTGTCATACAGAGCCACAAAGAGACCCCCACGGCTCAGTCATGTTGCCCCGCCTTCTATCAAGAGGCCTAAATCCCAGTATATTAC
>CAYPDL010000075.1:0-22201 GCA_964409475.1 uncultured Desulfobacteraceae bacterium
GGACCCATAAAGCAACCTTGAACCTCTGAACCTTTGAACCCGTGAACGGTTACCCAAACATGTAGGCCGCGTATGGATGCTGGATACTGGATACTGGAATTCGGAAATGCTTTGAGCTCAGAGCTTTCAGCCCGTTACATTAACCCGACAATGTCGCTTTCCCTGAAACGATAATACCCTTTTTCCGTCATGCGAATGAACGGGATGGCAGGCGTGGTAAGGACGCTCAGGGTCAGATGTGCAAAATCCAGGGTTGTCCCCAGCGAGGTCATGATTTTCTGAAAGCGGTTCAGCCGGTCTGCAAGTTCCGGCATCTTCAGCTCCGAAACATACCCCCCTGCGCGAAGGGGGATATCCATCTTCAGCTCTCCGTCCAAAAAGACCGCGGTTCCCCCCTGGATTTCTATCAGGCGGTTGACGGCAGCGGCCAGATCCTCATCATTTCCGCCGATCCCGAGGATGCCCCCCACATCCCAGCAGAGGGTGGTGGCAACGGCCCCCCGTTTCTGCCCCCATCCCCGGACAAACCCGATAAATGCCTCTCCCCGGCCGCTGATGCGCTCCATGAAGAAGATCTTCAGCAGGTCTTTTTCCGGATCGGCGGCCAGGCGCCCGGAGACAACTCTGGGGAGCGCCCTCCCCTCTCGCGCCACCAGGCCGCCCGGCTGAATATCCAGGGTCCGCACCATTCCTTCCCCATCCGCAAGGGATTTGGGGACACCCAGATCACCCGGCGAAATCGGCGCGGCCCTGACCGTGTTCATGAGCCGATCGGGATAGTCCGCCGGTGGGATCGTCACTGTCATCCGTCCCTCTTGGGCAACCACTCGGCCCTTTGAAATCACCAATTGCGGCGTCATGTTTCCGGGTTCCGACAGGAGCAGGAGGTCCCCGTGACGACCGGGGGCAATGCCGCCTGTCAGGGCGTCCAGGCCCAGATGTTCGGCCGGATTCAGGGTCACCATGCGGACCGCGTCCATGGGATCGATCCCCAGGTCCACCGCCTTCTGAACCACATCCTGCATGTACCCTTTTTGGATCACAAGACCGGGATTGGTGCCATCAGTCACCAGAATGACCCGGCGAAAATCGATTTTGCCTTTCAAAGGAAGGATGATCTCCAGGTCCCGGCGGATGTCCCCCTCCCGGATCATGGCGTAAAGCCCCACCTCCAGACGGTTGAGCACGTCCTGGGTGGAAATGGCCTCGTGACAGGATTCCACCCCGGTAGCCGCATAGGCGGCCAGTTTTCTGTCAAAGGCCCCGGCAGCGTGGCCCTGGACCGATTTCCCTGCCTTCCGGGTCTCACGGATGAGCTCCAGCACCCGCTGGTCCGATGTCAGGATCGTGCCCTGCCAGAATGATTCTCCCAAGCCGATGACACGGGGGTCTTCAAAAAGCCAAGGCAACTGTTCCGGCCTGATCATGAGCGGCCTCACGGCCGGACTAAGGGAGATCATGGGCGGAACCAGGGCATAAATCTTGATGGGACAGGGATCGGTCTGGTCCAGAAAAATCTTCACCCCCTCCGTCCCCAAGGTAAACCCGTAGCATTCCAGCTCCGTGACGAGGGTGGTGACGCCGGAAGGGATGGCGTATGAAAGAAAATCGGGGATATTGAAGTAGTTGATCAGGTGGGTATGGGCGTCGATGAACCCCGGACAGATCACGCGTTCACCGGCATCGATCACCCGGGTCTCGGGGCCGACGGTATGCTCGGCGTCCGGTCCCACATAGGCGATCCATTCATCCACCATGGCGATGGAACGACCCGGCAGCATCCTCCCTGTATACACATCCATCAGGACCCCGTTTTTGACCACCAGATCCGCGGGGTGCTTTCCCAGGGCCGTATCCACAAGCCTACACATGTCTCTGCCGGGTTCCATTTTATGTTAAATTGACCCTATATCAATCTGAATTATCCGGAGATCCACTCTCCCCGTTTCGACCTAACCGGCGGGTGTTCCGGAGCAGTCTTCTGACCATATTGAAGATGGTCTTCTTTTCCTCTGCCGAAAAGCCCCGGAGTATATTCTCCAGCAATTCGTCCCGCGAGGCTTCGATTTCCGCCAGCACGGTCTTTCCCTTGGAGGCGACTTGAAGGAGGGTGACGCGTTCATCCTTGGGATCCGATTTCCGCACGATAAAGCCGTTTTTCTCAAGGCGTTTAGCCAGACCGGTCATATTGGCGCCCGAGACCAGCATGATCCGGCTCACCTCCGTAATCCGCGTTTGACCGTCGTCGGAGGCATCCAGCACCCGCAGGATATTGTATTGGGGAAAGGAGAGTTCGTATTTCCCGAAGAGGGACGAGGCAGCCCGCTTAAAGGACTCTGCGGCCCTGACAATGGCCATGAGGATTTTTTCGTCTTCGCTCAGATCGCTTTGGTAATTCACAGGTAATCCCGGTTAAGAGGTTCAGAGGTTCAAGGGTTGAAGGGTTCAATTTTGCCCTTGTCCTTCATCCTGAATCCCGCTGCAGCGGGAAACCCGGAACCTGTGAACGCTAACGATGATTTTTATCTCAAATACTTATCCTCCAGGGCCTTCACCAGATCGGTCATCACGGAATAACACGGCGTGGGCACACCCGTTTCCCGCCCGTATTCCACGACCTTTCCTCCCAGAAAATCGATTTCGGTGCGTGACCGGTTGGCCAGATCGAAGCACATGGAATCTTTATGGATTCCCACTTTCTCCAGATAAGCCAATGCCTGTTCCAGATAATCCGCTCCCAGATCATAGCCCTTCGCCTTGGCTACGGCCAACACCTCCTTGAAACAGTCGTCGGCGATCTTCCGGGTGGGTGGAAAGGTGAGTGCCTCCTTTATGGTCTTGTCGGTAACGGCGCAGATAGAGGCCATGGTGCACTTCATGATCATCTTTTTCCAGACAAACTCCTTGATGTCGTCCACATAGGCGGTATCCAAACCAACGGCGGTCAGTCGGTCGCACAGGGAGATGCCCACCTCCCGGCTTTCAGGGACCAGACCGCCCAGGTGGTTGGGCCGATTGAAAAAGGCCACCTCCACCTGACCGGGCCCTTTGAGGGCAACGCCGTAATTCAAAGACATGCGGAAGGCCGCATCCGCCCCAAAACGGTCGGCGATCACGTCTTCGGTACCCAGCCCGTTATGGGTGCTGACGATCTTCATTCCCGGACGAAACACCTCTCCCAATGCCTCCAGGACTCGGGGCAGGTGAAAGGTCTTGGTGGCCACGAAGACCACATCGGGCCGATGGTCCTTCAATCCCGCAATTCCGGGGAACACCCGTTTCGCGGGCACCTGATAGGAGATCTCTCCCGAAACCCGGAGCCCGTCTCGGCGCAGCGATTCCGCCAGGCCGGGCTGGGGATCCACCAGGAGCACATCCGGATCCTTGCTGAGCAGTGCGGCGGCCAGAACTACGCCCGTAGCCCCGATTCCAACTACGGCAATGGCAGGCTTTTTCATGATAAGACTATTTACTCCTTTTCCATCCCTGAAGGATCTTCTCCGGGGTGATGGGGAGGTCTTTGCAGCAATAGCCCGTCCCATGATAGACCGCATGCGATATGGCCGGGGCCGTGGGAGATGCCAGGCCCTCCCCGCATTCCTTGGCGCCGAAAGGCCCTTCGGGTTCGTAGGTGTCCACATGGGCCACCTCGCTGGGCGGCATATCCAGGGCCGTGGGCATCTTGTAATCCAGAAAGTTCGTGTTCAGGGTCTTTCCCCCATCCATCACGAACTGCTCACAGAGGGAATACCCCATACCCATCTGGATCGACCCGGCCAACTGGCCCTCCACAGCCCGGGGATTGATTACCGTGCCGGAATCGTGCGCTGTCCACATCTGCTTGACTTTCACCTGCCCGGTTTCCTGATCCACCTCCACCTCTGCGATCTGGGAGCCGAAACCAAAGGCCGGCGTCACCAACCCCTTGTCTCTCGGCGTGTAGGAGCCCCGGGCCACGAGGGGTTCCCCGCGATTGGCCCTCTGTACCATGGCCACTGCCTCTCCAAAGGAAACCCCCTTGTCGGGCCTCAACTTTGCCTGTACCATTCCGTTCTTACATTCAAAATCGTAGATGACGTTGAGATTGAATCGCGCCGAAACCGCGCCGAACAACTGGGCCTTGATCTTCCTGGCCGCGTCGAGCACGGCGTTTCCAGCCATGAGAGTCACCCGGCTTCCCCACGATCCCAGGTCGGCCTGGGGAGTCATGGCCGTATCCGCGGCGGTGATGCGGATATCCTCCATGCCCAGCCCCAGTTCTTCGGCCAGCATCTGCTTGAGGGCCGTATCCGAGCCCTGTCCGATGTCTGACGCCATGGTGAGCAAATGAACCGTTCCGTCTGCGAATGCCCGGATTTCCGCCGCGGAAAAGGGATAGGAAGTGTTGAACCAGTTGAATACCCCACCGGAGATAAAGCTGTAACAGCCGATGCCGACCCCTTGTCCTGGTTTGAGGTTTTTTCGTTTCTCCTTCCAGCCGCTCATCTCGGCCACCTTCTCTATGGATTCGATGAACCCGCAACTGGAGATGGTAGCCACGTCCGGGATCTTGTCCCCGCTGACCTGGGCGTTTTTGAGACGGAGGTCCACCGGATCGATCCCCAGCTCCTCAGCGGCCATGCTCATTTGCATCTCAATGGCATAGAAAGACTGGGGCGCCCCGAACCCCCGCATGGCGCTGGCCGGCGGCTTGTTGGTATAGACGTGCTCCCCCAGGAATCGATAGTTGGGGTAGCGGTAGAGCATGGCCCCGAAGTTGCCGCAGAGAAAGGTCGCAGTCGGCCCCATGGCATTGTACGCCCCGCCGTCCAAGCGGATGCGGAGGTCCTTGGCCATCAGGGTCCCATCCTTTTTGAACCCCACCCTGGAATGAAGCCTCATGGCATGCCTTCGCCGTCCGGCCAGAAATTCTTCCTCCCGGCTTAAGGTGAACTTGACGGGCCGACCGGTCTTTTTCGCCATGAGCGCGGCACAGAATTCCCAGGTGCGCAGTTCCATCTTGCCGCCGAAGCCCCCGCCTACAAAGGGCTTGATCACCCGAATGTCGTTTTCCCGCATCCCGAGGGTGGAGGCCAGCAGGCATTGGACGATATAGGGGACCTGAGTGGAGGTCCAGAGGGTGATCCGGCCGTCCTGATCGGTCTGGGCCAGGGCCGCACACGGCTCCAAATAGGCATGGCTTACCGCATGGACATCGAAGGTGTCCTCCCGCACGTAGTCCGATTCGGCAAAGCCCTTTTCAATATCTCCGTACTGGATCTTTCTGTTGACGCTGATATTGGTGGGGCAGTAGTCATGGATGACCGGGGCCCCTTCCCGTGTCGATGCATCCGTATCGAAGACGCCGGGCAATTCCTCGTATTCCACCTGGATCAGGCCCAGGGCCTCCTCTGCGGTATCCGCATCGACCGCCGCTACGGCCGCCACCTCATCCCCGATGAAGCGCACCTTGTCGATGGCAAGGGGATATTCGTCCTGGGTGTCCGGAAAGAGCCGCCAGTTGCCATACTTGACCTTGGGCGTGTCCTCGCCGGTGATGATGCACTTGACCCCCGAAAGTTTGGCGGCCCTGCTCACATCGATATGTTTGATCCTGGCGTGGGCCAGGGGACTCCGCAGGATCTTCCCAAAAAGCATTCCGGGCAGCTTGAGATCATCCGTATAAAGGGCCGCTCCCCTGGCCTTGGCCTCGGCATCATTCCTTGGCACATCCTTTCCTACGATATCAAAAGTTTGCATGATTGTTCTCCCTAATTCTGCACGGCCCGAACATGGGCCTCCTCGAGTGCCCGCCGGGTCAGTACCGCCACCATGTTCCTCCGGTACTCGGCGCTGGCCCTCACGTCTGTGATGGGCATGGATTCCTCGGATGCCTTCAAGGCCGCCTTGGCCGTCAAGGCCTCGGACCATTTGACCCCCTCCAGGAGGGCCTCGGCCGCTTTGGCCCTCATGGGCGTGGGACCAACGGCCCCGAGGACAATCCGTACATCCTTTGAAAGGTCATTCTCCACCCTCACCTTTACCCCCACGCAGACCGCGGAGATGTCAACCTTCCCCCTGGCAGAGATCCACTGATAGGATGCCCCGGAGGCCGGGGCAGGCGGGGGAACCAGGATATGAGTGAGGATATCCCCAGGCTCCAGGGCCGTGAGACCCGGTCCCTTGAAAAAACCGTCCAGCAACAGGCGACGCGTTCCCCTCAGACTGGCGATTTCGACCTCGGCCCCCCTCGCCACCAGCACAGGGGCATTATCTGCCGATGGTGCGGCATTGCAAAGGTTTCCTGCAAGGGTGGCCATGTTTCGGATCTGGGTATTGGCCGTCTTTTTGGCCGCCTGGGCCATGGCAGGATAATATTTGACCACATCTAAATTTTCGGCCACCTCGACAAGGAGGGCCGTGGCCCCTATGGACAGCCCCTTGGACGGATCGAACTGAATCCCGTTCAATCCCTCGATCTCCTTCACGGCAACCAGCCTGGTGGGCGCAGCCAGACCATGTCCCATCTTCACCATGAGGTCCGTCCCCCCTGCAAACAGACGGCATCCTTCCCCGCCTTTTGCAAGGAGATCCACCGCCGCCTCCACGGTCTTCGGCGCAACATATTCAAATCTTGGCAACCTCATCGCTTCACCCCTTCCCCTCCGTCGGCCCCGAGCTTCCCTGCAGCGTCACCAATGGCCTCAACGATCTGGTTATAACCCGTACACCGGCAGAGATGTCCCGAGAGCCCCTCCCGGATCTCCTGCTCGGTCGGCGATGGATTCTTCTTGAGGAGATGGAGGGCAGACATCTCCATCCCCGCGGTACAGAAGCCGCATTGAATCGCCCCCTTCTCGATGAAGGCCGCCTGGATCGGGTGGAGGGTCTCACCCGAGGGCGCCAGTCCCTCCACGGTGGCGATGGTCTTGCCGTCAACGGCCACGGCCAGTGTCAGGCAAGAGCTGACGCTCTTCCCATCTACCAGGACGGTGCAGGCCCCGCAGTCTCCGACCCCGCATCCGAGCTTGGTGCCCGTCAGATTGAGATCCTCGCGAAGGACCTCGTTCAATGTGCGCCAGGGATCTACGAAGAGTTCGTAATCGTCCCCGTTTACGTTCAATTTGATCTGGTGCTTCATGTATCCAATACCCCCATTTTCTTCGCGGCTTTTCGAGAAACGGCCACGGGATCATTCCTGCCCCGCCCCTTTACGCCCCATGACCTGCTCGGTTCATTCCTGCCTGTGCCGTGCCCGGCACGGCAGACAGGGCACGGGACATCCTAAACATTTCTTTCAATTCCCTTCCAGTATTCCTCCCGAATGGTCCGCTTAAGCAGCTTTCCGGTAGGGCTTTTCGGAAGTTGGGACCGGAATTCGACCGATTTGGGCTTTTTGTAGCTGGCAAGGGTGTCCTTGCACAAGGCGATGATCTCCTCTTCCGTCGCCTCTCTTCCCGGCTTCAAGACAACCAGGGCCTTGACAGATTCCCCCCAGTAGTCGTCCGGGATGCCGATGACCGCCGTCTCCAAAACCGCATCGTGCGTGTAGATGATCTCTTCGATCTCCCTCGGGTAGATGTTCTTCCCGCCGCTGATAATCATATCATTTTTGCGGTCCACAATAAAGACATACCGTTCTGCATCCATCCTGCCGAAATCCCCCGTATGGAGCCATCCATCCCGAATGGTCCGGGCGGTTTCTTCGGGCAGATCCCAGTACCCTTTTGTCATGGCCTCGCTGCGGACAGCAATTTCCCCCACCTCCCCCGTCGCCACATCCCGGCCTTCCTCGTCCACGACCCGGACCTCATAATCCATGAGCGCCCGGCCGGCCGATGCCAAACGGGCCATTTGGGCCTCCGCACCCTCCAAAAGATGGTCTTCCGGCCGCAGGGCCGTGGTGGCAGGACCGGTTTCGGTCTGCCCGTACATCTGCATGAACCGGCAGTTGAGCCGCTTCATGGCCGTTTTAAGCAGCTCCACCGGCATGGGAGATGCGGCATAGATGAGCAAGCGAAATCGACTCAGATCGTAGGCCCCAAAGTCCTCCACCTGCAAGAGGGCATTGATCATGGTCGGGACAAGCTGGCACATGGTTATCCCTTCTCGGGATAGGATCCCCAGAACGTCGTGGGGATCGAACTTTCCCTCTCGCCGGATGGCCACGGTATTGCCCATCAGCAGGTGACGCATATTGTCCACAAACGTGACATGGTAAAAGGGAAAGACCAGTAAGGCCCGGTCGTCATACCTGACCCCCAGTTCCAGGGCGCAACTCATCATATTGATCCAATCATGGCGATGGGTCCGCATGACCCCCTTGGGCCGGCCGGTGGTCCCGGAGGTCAGGAAGATGCTGACGAGATCGTCGTCCGACAAGACTGCTTCGGGTTCCTGATCGCTCCCCGCCTCCCTGAGGGCGTTATAGGGCGGAAAGCCTGCCGGGTCTTCCCCAAGGCAGATGGGGAATTGGATGAAAGGCAGCCCTGCGAGGATCGGTTGGATCAATTCAACGAAATCAAGGTCGAAGACAAGGGCACGGGGTTTTATGTACTCTAAGATCTGGACCAGTTCCCTCGCCTTCAAGAGGTTGTTCAGCGGCACAAAAACGACGCCCGATTTGGCGCAGGCGAAATAGAGCTCAATGAACTCCACTCCGTTGTGCAGCAACACGGCCAGCCGATCGCCCTTTTGCAGCCCCATTCCCAACAAATGATCGGCCACCCGGTTGGCCGTTTTATTCAATTCGCCATAGGTAATCCGCCGATCTTCAAAAATCAATGCCGTCTTGTCCGCAAAGTTGAAGGCGTTGCGTCTGAGAATATCTCCAACCGACATGCTGGGCCCTCCTTATCTCTTATTTACTTGCAAACCCCAAACCGCGGCTGATAATCAGCTTCATAATCTCACTCGTACCGGCGAAGATGGACAGGCAGCGAACATCCCGGTACAATTGACACACCCGGTACTCCTCCATATAGCCATAGCCCCCATGGATCTGAACGGCCTGATATGCAATACGGTTGACCATCTCCCCCAGCCAGTATTTGGCCATGGAAACCCTCTGCACGACATTTTTGCCGTGGATATGATCGCGTATCAGGCTGTCCAGAAAGGTCCGGCCCAGCTCCACCTCGGTAGCCATCTCAGCCAGACGGAAGGCGTTATACTGGAAATCCCCAATGGGCCTCCCGAAGGCCTCCCGGACCTTGGCATATTGGATGGCCTCCTTCAGGGCCTCCTCGGCCAGCACCTGACATTTGATCGAGACCTCCAGCCGTTCCTGCTGGAGCTTGGCCATCATGTACTTGAATCCCATCCCCTCCTCGCCCAGCAGATGGGACGCAGGCACCCGGCAGTCTTCAAAAAACAGCTCGGCCGTGTCCTGCATATGGTACCCCATTTTCAGAAGCTTCCGCCCCCGATGAAATCCCGGTGCGTCCTTGTCCACCAGGATCAGGCTGACTCCCCGATGCCCCGCCTCCGGATTGGTCTTGACCGCCACCACGACCAGGTCGGCAAAATAACCGTTGGTAATGAAGGTCTTTTGTCCGTTGATGACATAGGAATCCCCGTCCCTTACCGCCCGGGTCCGGATAGCGGCAAGATCTGAGCCGGCATTGGGTTCGGTCAGGCCAATGGCCATGATCACGTCACCCGTGGTGCAGCCGGGCAGCCAGCGTTCTTTGGCCTCGGACGCGCCGTAAGAGAAGAGATAGGGGGTTGCAACATCGCTGTGCAGGGGGACCCCCACCCCAAAGGCATTGCCTCGGAGCAGCTCCTCGTTGATGATGACCGAGTATTCGAAACCCAACTCCAAACCGCCGTATTCCTCCGGCAGCCAGGGACACAGGTAACCCTCTTCACCCATGCGACGCCAGATGCTGCGCGGAACCGCGTGCGCTTCCTCCCACTCGGACGTATGCGGCGTAATCTCCCGGGCTACAAACTTTCTGAAAGAATCCCGGAAGATGCTATGCTCCGGGGCGCCAAAGATTGTCTCATCCATTCAACTGCCCCCTCTTGTCCCCTTCTGTAAACCTGCCTTCGTTCATTACGGGAAGACCTCGCCCGTATCGTTGACCTGGCCACCCATGCTTTGCCTTGAAGATACAGATTCAGAGGTTCGATCGGTTTCGCTCCGTTTCGCCGCAGCCATGCAGCCCCCCTTCTCGACAAAAAAGAGGGGGGCATGAATGATTGCCTTCAAACAGCGGCCCCTACGATCTCTAAGGCCATGACAGGCGAGCCGAAACCCCGGCTATTTCGGAAGATCGTCAGGCGATTCCCAGTCCTTCATCTCATGCATCCAGGGCGCCCGATTCACAAAGACGTCATGGGCCAAGGGCACCGGGGGATGAGAGCGCCACTTCGGATCGAACTCGTCCTTCACCTTGAGGAGGAACTTATGATAGTTGGGGCCGTATTTCGGCCCGGTCAGATAGAGGGGCTGATGGGGTCCCAATAGGGAGGTGTAATACCGGTTCTTGATGTTCATCTTGGAGGTGTCCACGTAGAACTGATCCACAGGATTGGTGTCGTCGTCCTGATCCCAGTAGATCAGAAACTCCGAATAGCCCTGATGCCCCAGCTCAAAAGTCTGAAACCATCCCGGATCGCCGTAATCCGGCATCAACGGCGGGGTGTATTTCTTTTTCAGCTCGGCATAGGAGGGGCCGTGCACCGGGGACTGGGTCAGGGTCTCGATGACGTAATCCACAGACACGTATCCGCCGCACATGAGCCACATGCCCGCCGAGTCCGCATTCTTGATCCACGACTCGTCAGAGGGCTTGGTCCTGCGGGCGATCCCGCCCAGCTCGCCCATGATGTCCATGAGGACCCGCTCGTCGTAGGCCATCTGCTCTTCCGAGGTATAGCCGATGAGCAGGACCCGGACGATGAAAAAGTTGGCCACGCTCTCCTCGCTCTCCTTGCCCCAGATGTCCCAGAAATCCTCCTTGCAATCGGCCTTGGCAATGGCCCGCCAGAAGAGCGGCACCTTGGTGACCGCCCCGCCGATCTCGGCATGACCGATCTCCCGCATGGCCTGGACCTGGGCCTCTTTGGAGGGCACGGTAAAATTGATCCATTTGATCCGCTTTTCCGGCAGGGCCAGGGCGGTATCCGGGGAAATGCCGGTAGGCGCCAGCCGTTCGGGTTGAAACGGCAGGGTCTTGATGGCCATGCGGGTCACGATCCCCAGGCACCCGCGCAGCCCTGTGTATCCTCGCAGCAGACCCCGCAGATCCGGCCCGGGGCTTTCCCCCCAGAAGGGGTCATTACCGGTGGCAAGGGAACCCATTCGAACGATTTCCCCGTCCGGCAGGACCAGCTCCGTCCCCAGGATGCGCCGGTGGGGGAGGCCGATCCGGTGACTGAGGGGAGACCATCCGTCGCCGATCAGGTTGGCGATGGCAGAGGCCTGTGCCCCGCCGCCGCCGATGACCACGTAGGCCCCATGTTTCATGCACTCCTCCTGGATGGGAGAGTAAATCATCCCAGGCCCCACCTCCACGTAGAAGTGCTTTTCATCCAGGATAAAATCGTTCATCCGCTTTAGATCGATCAGGAGCGCCCCCTCCACGTGGGGATGGGACCGGGGTCCGTAAAACCCCGTGCTGTAGGGGACATAGGGGACGTCGTAGCGATAGCAGACCTTCACGATCCGTGAAACATCTTCTGTTGTTTTGGGCATGATGACGCATGCCGGCACCCGGGTCATGACCCGTTCATAACCCAGACCGTTCTCGTACCCGCCCGGACCGCTCCGGTATCCCTCGCAGATCACCGGGTCGTCAGAGACATAGGCCGGCCCCACCACAGACTCGAATATCTTATAGACTTCCTTGGATATAGACATGGTATACCTCCTTTTCCCTACCCTTCCAGGGCCGCGCAGATCACTTCCGAGATATCCTGCACCTGCACGTCGCCGCCGCTGGCCTTGATCGCCTGGGCGAAATTGTTTTTGCACCAGGGACAGGCCGATACGAGTGTTTCGGCGCCGATCTCCCTCACCTCTTCCATGCGATGGGCCGCGGCCCACGAAGCAAATTCCGGGAAGGCCTCCTTGGTTCCGCGACCTGCGCCGCAGCAGAAGGCGTTTTCCCGTGTCCTGGGCATCTCCACCAGGTCCACCCCCGGGATGGCCGTGAGGATATCCCGCGGCTGGGCATAGAGCCCATGGGTCCCCCGCCTTCGCTTCAACCGGGGTTCCACACAGCCCATCCAGCCCCGTTTCCCCTCATAGGGGGTCCAGGGGTCGCTCAACCGGCCGAGGCTGCACGCATCATGGTAGGTCAGACGGGTATTCAACGGTCTCTTGAAGGTCAGGTCCCCGTTCTTCACCCTTTCATCCACCAGCTGCACCAGATGAACCACCTTGAACCCCAGATCATCGGTGGCCATGTTCAGCATCTTGGGAACATCCACCTTCCACATCCGATAGCCTTCGGCACAGCTCACCAGAAGGGTCTTGGCCCCGGTCCGGCGCACCTCCTCCAGATTGCGCCGGGCCAGTTCCCGGGCCTGGTCCAGCAGGCCCACGGAAAAGAGGATGTTGCCGCAGCACCATTCGTCCGGCAGCAGCATAAACTCGGTTCCGGCCGCATGAAGGATCTTTACCGTTGAGCGGGCGATTTCCGGGTTGACATAGGACGCGCTGCAGCCGACAAAGTAGAGCACATCCGCCTTTTCGGCCGGAGTAATTCCGGCAGGCATCCAGGCATTGCGTTCGGCCGGCGCGGCCCCGTAGCTGTTGTGGTACTTGGCCACGTTTTGGGCAATCTTTTTATGGGCTGGCATGGGACCCACACCGTCCTGAACGGCCTTCACGCGGAGGGCCTCCAGGGACAGTTCAATCTCCAGGTCCAGGTTCCGCTTGCAGCCCACGTCACAGGCCCCGCACAAGGTGCAGGCGTATACGATCTCCAGGGCCTTCTCATTCCAGTCGAGCAATCCTTCGGCCATGGCGTGACCGATGCGCATCTTTCCATAAGCCCCGTAGGCGTCGAATTCATATTTGGCGGCGCTGGGGCAGCGGGTCATAAACTTGGCGCCTGGCATGTAGGTGTGGTCCACCCAGGTGCAGCCCTTGCATTTGATGCAACGGCTCATGTCATAGACAAAATTCTGTATGTCGGCGATATCGAATTTAAACTCCGATTTCGGCTTGTAATAACGGACAGGAAGTTCAGCAGTCATGGGTGTCCTCCTTAAAAGCAGAGGGTTGAGGGGTTCATGATGTGGTTCGGGTCAAAGACCTTCTTCACTCGTCGAAGCTGCTGGGCATATGTCGCAGCCCGCCCGTACACGATGGGCGCCAGGTCCCCGTAGGGCCGTGTAAAAACCGCCCCTTCCTTGAGCAGTTCCGCAGCGGCCTCCCGGTACAGGGCGCGGATGGCATCTATCTCGGCCGGGTCTTTCGGATCATAGAAAAAGTTGATCTCCGGACGGCAGGCCCGATTGTGTTCGATGGGCTGGATATAGATGCCCAGGTCGTCCGGCAGCAGCCCGTAATAGGTCGCGATTTCCTCAACCCGGGATATAAGAGAAGAGGCGTTGACCGGCCGGGTGTGGAAAAAGAGGCTCTGGCAACCGCCTTTCACTCGAAGCTTCCAATGGGGACGGTCGGCCGGCCAGGGGGTCCGCAACAGATGGAGCACCTTGTGCCGAAGCCCGGAGAATCCGGGAAGATTTTCGCCCAGCCTCATCTCGGAGAATTCATTTTTGATGACCTCGTTCAGAAAGTTTTCCTCGTAGGCCAGCTTCTCCTCAGGCCGACGCTTGAGCCCGCTCAGGACCAGGATGAGGGTCCAGGGGGGAAGGACCGCCCTCAGACGCTCGAAGTCGCCCGGCCATTCCTCTGCCAGCAAGGCCGCCAGATCCACATTGTTTAAAATCAACACCTCCTGACCGATCCGCCGCGGCAGGATGCGGTAGAGGAAATCATTGGCCGCATCCAGGCTTTGAACAGGGGCGAAGAGAACCTTGTCCATCCTCGGGATGGATTCCATCTTGAGGTTGGTCCAGGTAACAACCCCCATGGTCCCCTGGGCACACTGGAAGAAGCGATAGAAATCAAGGCCCGGTCCCGAGGGGTTCGCGCCACGGGAGGGGGAATCAGGATACCCTTCCACGCTGGCCGAACCCAGGCGAAAGAGCTCGCCCGTGGGCCAGACCACCTCCATGGCCTGAAGCGGTTCTCCGTAATCGTAAACCTGATTGACGGGCTCCTCCCGTTCCAGAAAATCGGTCAGCACGGAGCGCTCGGCCGGAGGAGTGAGGGGCATGATTACCCGGTACCCCTTGGCGGCAAGTTCTCCGGTCAACTGACCCCAGGTGACCCCGGCCTCGAACCGAACGCGCCGGTTGTCAGGGTCGATTTCCAGGATCCGGTTCATCCGGCTCAGATCCAGGACCACTCCCCCCTCCTTGGGAATGCTCGCGCCGTAAAAATGGACCTTGGAACTGCAGGGCGTTACCGGAATGCGGTGTTCGTTGCAGAGGCGAATGACGGCGGCAACCTCCTCGGAGGAACCCGGTTTTACCGCACAGCAAGGCGCGCCATGAGGGGTGTAGCTGAAGTCGCTCTCATAGGGCCGCAGCGAGACCGGGTCATCGGAGTAGTTGGCCGTTCCAACGATTTCGGACAATTGATTGGAAATGTCCACGGTTAACCTCCATCCTTTAATAAATGATATGTTAGCTTATTAATATTTAACATGTTAACTTTTTTGCCTTGTATCCTGTTGGGATTTTTTTGTCAATAAATTTTTAAAAAAATTTTATTGCACCCCCTTGTCCCAGACCTCGATCAGATAATCCTTATACTCTTCAAATACCTGTGCCTGTTCTTCCACCAACGCTTCGGCCTCGCTCGTGCTCATCTTCAGGCTCTGGTTGATAAAGGATGCGACCCGGCCCAGATAAAGGGGCGTGACCAGGTTGATCAACTGGGTCCGGTTGTATTGCCATTGGTGAAACGTTGCGGCCGTTTCACAAAGCACCATGGCCCAGGTCTTGATCGGCATGACAAATTTGGTCTTGCCCATAGTGGTGCATCGTTTGAGCGTTTCATAGCAATCCGGACAGAATATATCTTTATAAAAACTTTTGAACTGTCGAAAACCGGTCTTGTACTCAGACACCAGCCGCCCCAGATCGACGGAAACGGGTTCCGGTTCAGAGAACTCCTTGAGGCCGAACATGGGGACCGTACGGCTGCCTTTAACGGTCTTCCACTGGGATTCATACTGCTCCATCAGGACAAAAAGGGTGTGGACCACCTGGCGGAACATGGGCCCTAAGGCCTCGCCCGGATCCTTGGCATCATGGATTTTGACGCCTAAGTTGGACTCGCATATCTTGAAATTGCTCACAATGGCATTTGTGGTCATCCAGATGTCAATGCCGTAACGGGCCACATCTGAATCCCACACATCCTGCTCAATGAAATAGGCGGCCAGTTCACCCGCAAAGGCGAAGTCGCCGCCGATGGGCTGACGAATCCGAAGACCGTAGAGGGTCCTGGTGAGGTTGTACACGATATTGTTGGTGATGGTGCCGTCATACTTGTGCCGCGAGTAGACCGGGGAAACATACTGAAAACCCTGATCCAGGACCGGCTCCAGGAGATATTTGACCCAGTCGCCGGTAATGGAACGGAGGTCCGAGTCCACCACCATGCAGGCCGCCACATCCAGGCGCTTGGCCGCCTCAAAGATGGACCGGAAGGCAGACCCTTTGCCTGCAGGACCTCTGTAGATGGAGATGATCTTTTCCTGCCATGGCTTGATCTCAAATTCCCTCGCCACTTCCCGGGTATCATCCGTAGAGCCCCCGTCAGCAATGAAAATAACGCATCTCTTGTCCTTATAATGGGATGCCAGTCCGTGGGTCACCATCTGAATAACGTGCTCGATGGTTTTTTCATTATAGTAGCACGGGATCCCCACCAGAATATCGGCGGATCCGATCTCCTCAATTCTTTTGGCCGTATAGGTCCTCAAAGCCGAATCGTATTTCATAGCGTACC
Source organism: uncultured Desulfobacteraceae bacterium (assembly GCA_964409475.1). Lineage (GTDB taxonomy): Bacteria > Desulfobacterota > DSM-4660 > Desulfatiglandales > Desulfatiglandaceae > AUK324. The sequence continues at coordinate 16,022 of CAYPDL010000075.1, forward strand.
CTCCAGAAAAAATGCCTAAAGTTACAAATGCCCAAAAGCGGCATGGCCACAACCAAAAACATCTCACACAGAGACACCCCGGTGAAACAACGGCAACAAAGGTTTCACAGGGCAGGCAAAGCCACAAAGATTTCTTTAACCTTTTATCACCAACTCCCTCAGGACCATACTATACGAATCAACGGTCTGTGTAAACCCCAAGCGCCAGTGACACGATACGGTTATCCCTTGACAGCCCCGGCCGACAATCCGGCGACAACTCGATGTTGAAACAGGAGGACCAGGATGACCAGCGGCGCCGTCGTGATCAACGAGGCCGCTGCGATTTCCCCCCACGGGATGGTGTATTCACCCTGAAAGAGGGCGATCCCCACGGGCATGGTCTGTTTTGCCGGATCGGTCATGATCAGCAAGGCCAGAAAGAACTCATTCCAGGCATATATAAAGGTCAGGATAGCCGCCGTAAATAGTCCCGGTGCCGACAGGGGCAGGATCACCCGCACCAGGGCGCCGATCCGGGTACACCCATCCACCAGGGCCGCGGCCTCTACATCTTCAGGCAGTTCACGAAAGAAGAGGGTCAGGATCCAGACGGCCAGGGGGAGCGTAAAGGCAACATAGGGAAGAATGAGCCCCTGATAGGTATTGAGCCATCCCAGAAGACGGAGGAAACGCCAGATGGGTCCTGCAATGGCGATCTGTGGAAACATGGCGCATGCGAGGATCCCCATGAGAATGATCTGGGACCATCGACGGGGCAGGCGGGCAAGGGCATACCCGGCCAGGGCGCCTAAAGAGACCGTGACCAGGGTCGCGACCCCGGCCACCACCGTTGAATTTAACAGGTAATGGAAAATACCATAGCGCGTGATAGCGGAATGGAAAAAGGCCATTGAACCGGACGGGATCCACTCGGGGGGTATGGCGGTCACCCCGGCAGGGGTCTTGAAGGCCGTTGCGACAAACCATAAGAAAGGGGCCAGGGAGAACCCGGCAGCGGCAAGAACGCCCGCAATGAGCAAAACGGTTTTCCCGGTCCTTTTCATCGTGTCCCGGCCTCCAGCAGGCGACGACCCACCAGTCGCACGTATAGGACGGCAAGACAGAGCGCCATGATGAAAACGCAAACCGATATGGCCGACCCGTACCCCATCCACCCCTCCACGAACATCTTCTTATAGCCGTAGAGCTGGAGCACATTGGTGGCATCGGCCGGTCCCCCCTGGGTCATGACAAAGGCCAGATCGAATACGCGGAACGCGTCGATGGTTCGGAACAGGAGGGCCACAAGGAGCGCCGGCCGGATCAGCGGCCAGGTGATATGCCGAAACCGCCGCCACGCCCCTGCCCCATCCACTTTGGCGGACTGATAGAGTTCATCCGGAATCACCTGGAGCCCGGCCAGTATCAGCAGGGCCGCAAACGAAGCGGTCTTCCAGACGTCTGCAACGATCAGCGAGAGCAGCGCGGTTGAGGGAATAGCCAGCCAGGGGATATACCGGGTGGCATCGGACCCGAAAACAACATAATTGACCATGCCGTAGGCGTCGTTGAACAGAAACCGCCACATCTGTGCCGAGACCACCGTAGGGATGGCCCAGGGGATTAATATGCAGGCCCTCAGAGCGCCTCGACCGGGAAAACGACGGTGCATCAGCAGGGCCAGAAGGAGCCCGATCAGGAGCTCGAAAAACGTCGTCGTGCCGACAAAGATGAGTGTGATCCAAAGGGAATGGCGGGCAACCGGGTCATGGAACAGGTCCTGGTAGTTTTCAAGCCCCACAAAAGAGGTCCCCAGGTGGGGCAGACCGATGATCATTCGATGAAAGCTCAGGAAAAAGGATTGGCCGACCGGCCCGGCAATGAACAGAAGGAGGATCAGCAGGGTGGGACAAAGCAATATCAGGTAGAATCTCCGATCCGTTGGATTCATTTCAAGCTCGCGGCTCCCAGTTTAACGAGTCTCTTTATCCTCTCCGATAAAGCCTCGGCCATACCCGGGACATCGGATCCCTCTTCTGCTATGGCCCGGCTGAAAAACCTCTGCAGCTCCTGACTGATCATGGGATAGACCGGCGAAAGGGGCCTGGGTCTCGCCTTCTCGAATGCAGGCAGAAAGGCCTTCAGGTGGGGAGCTTTTTGTTGAATCAAAGGATCTTCGTAAACGGATCTGCGCGTAGGGGCAAGACCCGATTCGAGGGCGAGGATTTTCTGGCTCGCTGCGGAGGTCATAAACCGGATGAATTGCCAGGCCGCTTCCGGATGCTTCGAATAACGGTTGATCCCGAACTGCCATCCCCCGAGCGCTGACGCGGAATCATGCCCCGGAAAGTGAGGCAGCCTTCCCATCCCGACCCTTCCCGCGACCCTTGATGTCTCAGGGTCATCCGCCACGGCCCACGCATAGGGCCAGTTTCGGTGGAACATGGCCTTTCCCTGGATGAAGAGGTCAAGGGACTCGGGTTCTTCGTAGTTTAAAACGCCCCGGGGCGCGGCCTTTCCGATGATCCGGTCCCGCACGAATGAAACGGCCTGGACCGCGGCCGGTTTGTCCAGAAGCACCTGCCCGGTCCTGCTGTCGATGGCCGCCCCCCCGTTGGACCAGATGAATTCCATCATGTCGCAGACCAGTCCCTCATACTGTTTGAACTGGCCCGAATAGATCACCAGACCCGGATCGCCCTCCCCTTCGAGGATTGTCTCCCCCTGTGCGATCATTTCATTCCAGGTCTGGGGGGGATGGAAACCGTATTTCACTAAAAGATCTTTTCGGTAATAGAAAAGGCCTGCCCCGATATAGCAGGGGACACCGTATATGCCGCCTTCCCAGGTATTCGCCTCCATGGGTCCTGTAAGGAAATCCTGTTGCTCCCGCATGGGGAACCTCGATGACAGATCCAGGGCCCAGCCTGCGGTTGCAAACTCGGGGGGCCAGATGACGTCCATAAGGAAGACATCCACAGAGGGATCCCTGTTTCTGAGCCGCTGGGTCACAATGGCATGATATTCCGTCGAGGAATGGGGTCCGACCTGACGTTTGATGCGGATATTGGGATGTTCCCTCTCAAACCGTTTAATCAAGCGGTTCCAACCTTCCGGCTGGTTGGGTTTCCAGGTGAGAAAGACAATGGTGGTCGGTCCGTCTGCATGGGCAGGCCGGATCACGGGACACAACGCGGTCAGCATCCCCAAGAGGATGATCGTCGTCAGAAACCTCCTCATGGCCGCTCCTCCCTTGTATATAAAGAAAGCTGGTGGGCTGCTGCGCTTGAAATTCCGGATCTCGTTTATTTATATCATAAGATCGGGCTCATGGCGATTGACAATTTCACTATAGTGTGATGAACCATGAATCATGGGTCAACAATATCCCGCAGCCCACGCAGGTGCGCTGTTTCGCGAAAAGACCGGAATTCCGGGGACAGGCATTTTCTGTCGTGGTTGACAAATGAAAGCGATTTGCCTTGACTTTCATATTATTTTCAATATGATTCCCCACAATTAACCCACAACCTTTGAACCTTGAGCTTTCAGCTTTGACCTTTGAGCTTTCTTCTTATGAATTATCCTCTCAAATACCCCCTACCCACCTCCTGACAGCGCTTCTCCGGGCTGTTGGGAGGGAAAACCATCGACACAAACTACCCGGAATTTTCAAGAACAAAACCTGAACCTCCACGGTTCCCTGCAGGTCTCACAGACTGACCGTGCGCCGGATGAACATGCGGCAACGGTAAAAATGAATAACGTTTTTAAGCCAATACAGTAGCCTCCGGACGACTCTCGCCAGAATTGGAGACCGGAACGGACAGCATCGGGATTAAACAGCAGCCCCTAAAAACCCAAATAGAATGTTGAACAACGTAATAAACCTAACCATATCAAATGGTTTTATTAATACAATGTGGTCTTGGTATCCGCACGCTCGAAACTCGACGATATTGAACGAAAACGGTTCAATAACTTGTTACCTTCTTGAAAGGAGAAATTATGTCACTACTTGAACCAAGATGTTTAGTTTGCGGTGCTCCGCTGGGCAAAAGTGCTCCGTTTGAAAAATCTGTTAGGAAAAGCGAGGTTTGCTCTGACAGGTGCTATGAAATTTACATGGCTGACGAAGATAACAATGGCGTGGAGCAGATGCCGAGCAATCCGGCATCAGAACATAAACCTTAACGGGCGCTGCTCACGCCTGCGTTAGGATTTTGCTATAAAAGAGGCTTGTATATAGAAGGTGGAATAATGAAAAAATTAGAAATATGTATCTTGACCTTTACCATTCTCATGTTGAGTCCCATAATTTGTTTTGGCCAAAAAGCATTGAATTTGGAAGATAACACTGTTCAAATAAACATTTCTGAAGATGATTTGAAAAAAATTATAAAGGATAAGATCAATATTAATCAGAAACTATTCTTGGACGATGACAAGCCAATTATTATTAAAATTTCGTCAATGCCCAGTGAGAAATGGTTTATACGTTACTCAGGCTATTTTTCAGGTTTTATAGGAGCTGTATTGGCATTTCTTCTTGCTCTATTAAGTTTCAGAATACAGAGGACAATTGAAGAAAAGCATCAAGAAACAAAGTGGCAAAAAGAAACATTTGATATGTACATAAGCCTACTCATAGAAATGAAGAGAGCATTAGATAGATGTAAGGGTATGTCTCAAATGAAGGGTAAATCTTTGGGGAGACTGTATGTGGGATCAGAGCAAACAATATTTGCTGAATACATCAAGCGCTGTGATCGCATCGATATTATAAGGAAAATGTTCGCGATTTATCATCTGTTTGATTTGGTCAACTGGAATATTGAACAAGGAACTCAAATTCAAGGTACTGATGCAAAGGGGAATCTTTTGTTGAACGATAGATATGGCGCCGCCTTGGGATTTATCCTTGAATATTTATTGGGAGCTTCAAAGCACTATAATGATTTGCTAAGTTATGCTTGGGACATGGCGAATAAGGGGGCCGGGAAGGTGGATGAATACTTGGTTGAGTACAATCTTGAAGAGATAGAAAGTATGGATGGAATCAAGAACCATGAACTCCATTGAAATCCTAACCTGTAGGTTCAGTTAATCGTCAGGGCTGAGCCGCTCCTCGCAGTTTTAAAAATTGATCTTTCAGAATATTTGGCAACTCCAGTGATAGCCCTGGCGATCACTGACCTACTCGTTGGCTGTGAAGAACTAAATCCCTATTTCCGCTGGAGCAGGTGGAGAAATGACGGAAGGCCTTACTTGCGGCTATCTATGAGAACTGGTGAGTGGTCGGATGGTGAAAAGGGGGCAAGAAGTGCATACTACAGATAGAGATCATTCGGACCCGGAACGAAGACCGATCATCATGGTCTCTTCCACCGTGGATGGCATTGAAGATCTACTGGAGCAGGTTTTTGCGATTCTGAGCGTGGGGTTCACGGTATGGATGTCGTACAAGGGGACGGTGCCGGTGGACTCGACTAAGTCCAACTTCGAGAACTGCCTCGATGCCGTACGGGAGTGCGACATGTTTCTCGGCATCCTGACAACCCGCTATGGGAGCGGGAAGGACGGGAGTCAGCCGTCGATCACACATCAGGAAGTGCGTGAGGCCCTGAAGCGGGATATCCCTCGATGGTTCCTCGCGCACCGGGATTTGGAAGTCGCCTACGATCTTGTGCGCAATCTCGGTCACCGGATCCCCGTTGGCATCCCTGATCTGAACGCGCGTATGGAGAGGCTGCGCAAGGCAGGGCGACATCCTGTGATTGACGACTACCGGGTGCTGGAAATGTACGCAGAAGTGATTCAGGCGAAAAAGGCGATAAGCGAGCGTCGTGGCAACTGGGCCCAGCCGTTCGCCACGGCCGCAGATGGACGCGTATTCGTGGTTGCGCAGTTCCTTCGCTACTCTCGAGCCATTAAAGACGTAGAGAAGGGACCGCTGTCCGCGCTTCGCCAGATGGCCCAGAAGAAAGGCACATAGAGATGAACCAGGACTCGAACATCAGAAAGCTGTTGAACCGGATCAAATCAGTCCACCTCGAACTCAAGGCCGCAGGCGTGACGATGGAGATTCTGGCCCAAACCGCTTGTGCTTTCCTCAACTGCGGCGGCGGAACGATCATCGTGGAGGCAGGACAGGACAAGAAGCAGGCCATAGCTCGCAAAACTTCGATAGAGACGGAG
>CAYPDL010000076.1:0-20785 GCA_964409475.1 uncultured Desulfobacteraceae bacterium
CAACGAACCCAATTAACTTTGAGGTTTCACCCGAGACCGCTTGATATCGCAATTATCGGGAAAAGTAAACCTTCTCCCTGAACCGTTTCTCAGCCAAATGACATTGTCAGAAAGGAACATGAATAATGAGCGTAAAAAAAACGATTGAAGGAAACGAGGCCACAGCCCACGTGGCCTATGCCATGAGCGATGTGGCGGCCATTTATCCGATCACCCCTTCCAGCAGCATGGGGGAGTATGCAGACGAGTGGGCCGCCCATGACCGCAAGAACATCTTCGGCCAGACCCTCAAGGTGGTGGAGATGCAATCCGAGGGCGGGGCCGCGGGCGCGGTTCACGGCGCCCTTTCGGCCGGGGCACTGGCCACCACCTTCACCGCCTCCCAGGGCCTTCTCCTCATGATCCCCAACATGTACAAAATCGCCGGCGAACTCATGCCCGCGGTCTTCCATGTCTCGGCCAGGACCATCGCCACCCATGCCCTCTCCATCTTCGGCGATCACTCGGACATCAATGCGGTCCGGCAAACCGGGTTTTCCATGATCGCCTCGGCCTCTGTGCAGGAGAACATGGACCTGGCCCTGGTGGCCCATCTGGCGGCCATTCGGAGCGGCATGCCCTTCATCCACTTTTTTGACGGGTTTCGAACGTCCAATGAGATCCAGAAAATCGAGCTGATCGACTATGACGACATGGCCTCCTTGGTGGACTGGGATGCCATCGAGGATTTCAGGAGCCGGGCCATGAATCCTGAATACCCGCAACTCCGGGGCACGGCCCAGAACCCGGATATCTTTTTCCAAAACCGGGAGGCTGCCAACTCCTTTTATGAACCGATTGCGGACATTGTCCAGGAAGAGATGAAAAGGGTGGGGGACCTGGTGGGCCGGCCGTACCATGTCTTTGACTATGTGGGCGACCCCGAGGCCGACCGGGTAGTCGTTTCCATGGCCTCCAGTTGCGATGTGATCGAGGAGACGGTCAACTACCTGACAGGACAGGGCGACCGGGTCGGCCTTATCAAGGTGCGTCTCTATACGCCCTTTTCAGTGGACTATTTTTTGAGGGCACTCCCTGCCACGGCCCGGGCCATTGCGGTCCTCGACAGGACCAAGTCCCCCGGGTCCATCGGCGAGCCCCTGTACCGCGATGTCTGCACCCTGTTTCACGAACGGGGCGACGCCCCGGTGATCGCAGGTGGGAGATACGGGCTCGGGAGCAAGGATTTCACCCCCACCATGGTCAAGGCCGTGTTTGACAACCTCAAATCCAAGGCCCCCAAGAACCACTTCACCGTGGGCATTGTAGATGATGTGACCCACACCTCCCTCGATTTAGGGGAAGAGATCGACCCCTCTCCCGAGGGCACGGTCCGGTGCAAATTCTGGGGCTTAGGCGCGGACGGCACGGTAGGGGCCAACAAAAACTCCATCAAGATCATCGGCGAAAACACGGATATGTTTGCCCAGGCCTATTTTGCTTACGATGCCAAGAAATCAGGCGGGATCACCATGTCCCATCTGAGGTTTTCGCCGCACCGGATCCAGTCTCCCTATCTGCTGACCCGCTCCGACTTTATTGCGTGTCACAATCCGGCGTTTGTGGATCAGTATGACATATTGGACGGGATACGGAAAGGCGGGGCATTCCTTCTCAACTCCCCATGGAGCATTGAAGAGATGGAGACCCGGCTCCCGGACCGCATCAAGCGGACCATACGGCAAAAGGAACTCGATTTCTACAATATCGACGCGGTCAGGATCGCTGAGGAGCTGGGCTTAGGGGGCCGCATCAACATGATCATGCAGGCGGCCTTTTTCAAGATCGCCAACATCATCCCTGCCGAGCAGGCCCTCGATTATGTCAAGGCCGCCATCAAAAAAACCTATGGGAAAAAGGGCGAGAAGGTGGTCCGGATGAATGTCGATGCCGTGGACAAGACCCTGGGCGCCCTCCAGAAGATCGATGTTCCGGAGGCCTGGGCCACGGCCGGACACGAGGCCTACATAGAAAAGGACGAGCCCGAGTTTGTGAAGGAGGTCATGCGGCCCATGCTGGCCCAGCAGGGAGACAGCCTCCCGGTGAGCGCCATGCCCCCGGACGGGATCTTTCCCACGGCCACTACCCGCTACGAAAAACGGGGGATCGCCATCCATGTGCCGGAGTGGCAGCCCGAACACTGTATCCAGTGCAACCAGTGCGCCTTTGTCTGCCCCCATGCGGTCATCCGGCCGGTTCTGGCGCACGAAGAAGACCTCAAGGACGCCCCGGCCGACTTTGTAACGGTCGAGGCCAAGGGAAAGGAGCTGAAGGGGTTAAGGTTCCGCGTCCAGATCAGCCCCCTTGACTGCACCGGGTGCGGCAACTGCGCCCAGGTCTGCCCGTCCAAGCAAAAGGCCCTCATCATGAAGCCGCTCGGTACACAGAAGGACGTACAGGTTCCCAATCATGCCTTCTCCACCACCCTCCCCATTCTGGACGACGTGATGCCGGCCACATCGGTGAAGGGGTGCCAGTTCCGGCAGCCCCTGTTCGAGTTTTCAGGGGCTTGTCCCGGATGCGGCGAGACTCCCTATATCAAACTGGTCACCCAGTTATTCGGCGACCGGATGATGATCGCCAATGCCACCGGGTGCTCGTCCATCTATGGCGGGTCGGCCCCGGTCTGCCCGTATACGGTCAATGCGGAGGGCCATGGACCGACATGGGCCAATTCCCTGTTCGAGGACAATGCCGAGTATGGTTTCGGCATGGAAATGGCGGTCAGCCAGCGGCGCGCGAAACTGGCCGACCTGATTCGCGAGGCCCTGGAGGGGGACATCTCAGATGAGCTTCATGGCGCCATGCAGGACTGGCTGGACCATATGGAGGACGGCGATGCATCCAAGGAGGCAGGGAACAGGATGGTGGATGCGATCGAATCGGAGATGAGAGAGGCCGACAACGAAATTAACCCGCTGCTCCTGGAGATTTTAGACAGGAGAGACTACCTCACCAAAAAGTCGATCTGGATCATCGGCGGGGATGGATGGGCCTATGACATCGGTTACGGGGGCCTCGATCATGTGATCGCCTCGGGCCGTGACGTCAATATCCTGGTGCTGGACACCGAGGTCTATTCCAATACCGGGGGCCAGTCTTCCAAGGCAACGCCCACTGGGGCCGTGGCCAAGTTTGCGGCCGGCGGCAAACCGACCCGGAAAAAGGACCTGGGCCAAATGGCCATGACCTACGGATATGTCTATGTGGCCTCGGTGGCCATGGGGGCCAACAAGAACCAGCTCCTGAAGGCGGTCCGGGAGGCGGAAAGCTATCATGGTCCCTCTCTGATCATCGCCTATTCTCCCTGCATCAACCACGGCATCAATATGGGCCTCAGTCAGGAAGAGGAGAAGCGGGCCGTGGAGGCGGGGTATTGGACCCTGTACCGGTTTGATCCAAGGCTCAAGGACCAAGGCAAGAACCCCCTGATCCTGGATTCCAAGGAACCCACAGGCGATTTCAGGGAATTCCTTATGGGCGAGGTGCGTTACTCGTCCCTGACCCGGACCTTTCCCGAGCATGCGGAGACCCTCTTTCAGAAGGCCGAGGCCGACATGCGGGAGAGGTACGCGGCCTACAAACGCATGGCCTCGGAGGGCACGGAAACTGAAAGCGCTGCCGAATCTGAAGGGTAGGGCGGTATTGGCAAAATAATTTGGGACAAAATAATTAAAAAAACAGTCGGGGTGTTCAGGCCGGCCCGCATTGCTTGCGCAAATGGCGCTGCAGGCGGGCGTTAGCCTTTTATGAACCGGATCGACTCACAGCACGGAAGCTTACCATAAAAAAGGCCCCTGATTCAGGGGCCTTTTTATCTATGGTCTTTGACGGCTTGAAAATCTCAATGGAGGCGAAATGAGAAGGAAGGAAAAGGAAATCCAGGATAGAGCGGAGATAGAGGCCGTCATTCGAAAGGCGGATATCTGTCGGCTCGGGCTATCGGTGGACAACCAGCCCTACATCGTCCCCCTTAATTTCGGATTTGAGGGGGATTGCCTCTATTTTCATACGGGTCAGGTGGGAAAAAAGATCGACATGATCCGGCAGAACAACAGCGTCTGTTTTGAGCTGGATGTGGACTGCACGCCAGTCAGGGCGGAAAACCCCTGCGACTGGACCATGAAATATCAAAGCGTTGTGGGATACGGGACGGCATCCTTTCTGGAGGACCCGAATGACAAAAGGCGGGCCCTGGATGTCATCATGGAACATTATTCAGGACGACAGGGTGAATACCCCGAAAACCTGCTGGATCGACTCGCGATCATCAAAGTGGACATCGACAGCATGACCGGTAAAAGGTCGGGGAACTGATATGCCCTCTTGAACATTTAAAAGATAATGGGTAGCCGTTCACGGGTTCAAAGGTTCAGGGGTTCAAGGTTGAATTCATACCCCTGGATGCCGCTTTGGCGGCGTTACGTGCAATGAGAATCCACGGGCACATCATTTTACTCTCAAAAGCCGGCTGCCCATTGGAAGCCATTCACCACAGACGGCATATGTTGCAAGGTCCTCGGGTCTTGAATTCCGTCCTCATCCCTAACCCTGAACGTTGAACCCAGAACCTATAAACCCTTACAGATACAGGAACTTGAAGTTGTTATGAACACCATACTCGTTGAAATCGTGGCGCCGATGCTGTCCACCCTGGAGATGAGTTCCAGGGGATACGATCTCATATCTGGCTCGCTGGGATTAAGCGGCAAATACCGCAGCGCATCCGTGAATGAATACCCCGATGACTGGAAGGAAGCAGTGGACTATCTGAAAAGGTGGGTGGAGGAGATCTCCCGTCTCTACCGGCACCGCGTCCGGATCAAGATCATCGACGCCCAGACCCCTTTCGGGTTCTGGAAACAGATAAGGCACCGGGTCTTCCGGTTTCCGGCCTTTATCGTTGACAGGAAAAAAACCTATATCGGCTGGGATTACAAGGAATTGGAGGCCATTATAGACGACCGCATTCACAGGCGCTGGTAGGCTCTCAATAAACCCAGGTAACCCAACAAATCCGTCCTTGCGCCTGACGCCTTGGGCCTAACGCCTTACCCCGGAAAAAGCGCCTCTGACAGTTTCTCCACCATATCCATGCCCCTGACCTCTTCTTGAAAGAGCGGGATCTCTCCACGGACATTTTCAAATCCTTTATAAACTTCCTCCCTGTAGCGGTCCTGCATCTTGATGCGGTTTCGGACGAATTCCGCCGAGTCGACTCCTACATCGGATTTGTCTATGGCCTCGTTGATGATGACACCGCCGATCGGTATCCCGAAATCCTTGAACCAGCCGATAAAACGGCGAATCACGGCGATGGGGAGAGATTCGAGGAGGGTGACAAAAAAGAAAGCGCTCTTTTCTTTGTCGGTCAGGATGACCCGCATCTGCTCGATCCGGTCCCGGAAACCCGTCAGGTAGTCCAGCAGGGGATCTTTTTCCTCCTCCACCTTTTTTTTCCGAAATGACAGGCTCAACCGCATGGTTTTTGCGTCGTCGCGACTCTTCATCATCTTGTCCACCCAGAGGCCGTACACCTTGGACATGCCCAGAAGTCTTCTGGTATTTGCGGTGGGCGCGGTGTCAAAAACGTAAAACTCAAAGGCGCCTTCAAATATAATATTGACCATGTTTTCAAACATTGCCGATTCTTCAAAAGCGGGATTCATGGTGGCGGACTCGATAAAATCCTCGGCCTTGGTCGGGATATCGGCAAACTTCAAAAACCAGCTTATTTTTTCACGAATCTCGGTCTTGGATTTTTCGATGGTTTCTTTTGTATCTATCTCCTGGACATAAAAGTTTTCTGTCCCTGGCATCAAGACCGGTTTTCCAAAGACATCCAGCTGAAATAGATTTGAGAGACTGTGGACAGGATTGGTGGACGCAAGGAGCGTCCGCTTTCCCTGTTTGGCCATCCAGAGCGCTACTGCGGCCGCCACAACCGTCTTACCAACACCGCCTTTTCCCCCAAAATATATATACCGCATATCGGGGTATTCCCTAAAAAAATCTGCCATCGTATTTTTCATGACAACTTCTCCTCAAACATCACTTCAGCAAGTTCCCTGATCGTGTCAAGGCCTTTTATCTCCGAATCAAACTCCGGGACCCTGGCGAGAACAGAAGAACCTAACGAGTCGTCTATCGTTTTGAGCGCCCCGACCTGCATCTCGATCCGGTTTTTGAGATAGGGCGGGATATTCTCCTTCAACAGTTCCCTGTTTATGACACGGTTGACTAAATATCCCGCAAGGGGAACGTCATATTTGGCAAAAAGCCCTGCGGCCTTTTTCGTGTCCGAGATGATCATCTCTTCAGGGGTCAGCACAAAGAAGAATGCCGTCTTCTTGGTGTCGGTCATGATCTTGGATGAGGCCCCGATACGGTTCTTGATGTACATCAGCTCATTGTATATCTCATCTTGGTCCGTATCGTCTTCTCGTGTCATGGCGGCGATCGCCTTGTCGTACTCGCGCATCTGTTCTCTGAGACCGGTGATCTTCTCCAACCAGGCGTCATATATGGATGCCATACTCAAATAGTAGAGGGCATGGCCAAGGGGGACCAGATCATAAATATAATAGTCGAAATCCCCCTTCACGACGATGTCGACCACCGCGTCAAAGATGGCACTTTCCTCCATGGCAGGCTCTGCCGAAGACGCCTGGATATAACTCTCAATCTCTTCCGGAATCTTTTTCATCCCGTACATGTCGACGATTTTCTGACGGATCTCGTCCTGATAGTCCTTGACCCGCCGATCTGCATCCACCTCACAGGCAAACAGGTTGGGAATGATCTCCACATTTCCCTGCCCAAAAATATCCTTCTCAAAGATGTCGCTCAGCGAGGCCTGGGGATCAACCGAGAAAACCAGCACCCTTTTTCCCTTTTTTGCAAGGTAATAGGCTGTTGCTGCCGAAAAAGTGGTCTTGCCAAGCCCCCCCTTCCCACCAAACATCAGATACTGCCTGTCAGGGTACTTTTCAAAGATATCAGAAAGCAACATAGTTCCTCCTTAACAGGGCGAAGACAATAGGAAATACATTCCTATTGGGGGCCGCCCCCTACCAAACCCCGGCCATCTTCGATCCGTGATGGTCTCGCAAAAGGTCGCAGGGTTCGGGATTCTGATTACTGTCTACAACGCTAATTTCATGCAATAATTCGTAATTCCTAAATCCCTCAATCCCCATACATGGGCGTCAATACATGCTCTCCACAAAATCCTTTTCTCTCAGCATCCTTCGCTTCCAGGTGGTGATTTGAGGCACCACGTGCGGCAGGAGCCGGAGTGAATAATAGGGGGGGAGTATGGGAACACCCAACATGTCGCCCATGGTGATAAGAATAAAGAGATGCTCCATGCTGGAACGTGTCTTCAGGGCGTGCCGCGCCATACCATGTGTGGCCATACCATAAGTGAAGTCCCTCACAAAACCGATGACACCCCCTGATTTTTTCTTCTTCTTTTTTTCTTTTTCCTTTTCTGCCATGATTAAGCCTTTCTTAAGACGTCATTAATTGATCCGATCAAAGAAATCCCTCTCCCTCAAAACATCCTTTTTCCACCGGTCAAAACCTCTCATATAAAGAGGCATGAGCCTCAGGTGGTAATAATTAAAGAGGTGGGGGAATCCAATTGTCTTACCAAACAAGTATAGCATGAACAGGTTATGCAAAGAACGTTTTTCTTCGTATACCCCTTTTATGATGCCATAAAGGAAAAATCCCTTGAGGTAATCCTTTGCAGCCCTTACCCAGGAAAGAACGATTTCCATTTCCCCACAAATATGCGGGGGCATATTTCCCGGCGGTATCATCCCGTTCCGGGAAATACACCCCCTTGGTTAATGACACCGAATGCCAAGTTCCCGTTATGCCTTGGCCTTGGCAGCCTCGGCGGGCACTGCCGCCGCACCTGATTTGTATTTCTGAAAGGCCTTCCAGCCGTCATAGGCGAGAATCAGTGCCAGGACAACGAGCAGGAGAGCCACCGCAGCGGCAAAGGAATTTCCGAATACCTTCTTCCCGGCTAACGCACCCGGAATCAGCTTGAAAAACGTCATGTAAAGCAACGCGCATACGGTGGTGGCATACATGAAGAACATGGGGTAGATCGCCACCTTGTAGTTCTTGGCCTTCTGCACCAGAAACAGGGTTACGAGGAGTAACGCAAATGATGCCATGAGCTGATTCGCGCCGCCGAACAGGATCCATATATACAGCCAGGTCCCGGTCTTGACGAGGACGAAGGTGATGATCAGGGCAACCACAGTCGCCACGTGGGGGTTTTTGGCAATGCTGACAACATCGCCCATGAGTTCCGCCGTTGCCACCTTCATGAAGCGGAACACCAGGTTGACGATGGTCAGGGCCAGGATGATGATCATCATGCCGGCAGTGGCCTTGGCATAACTGATCGGGAGCCCGATGGCCGTTATGGCCCCTCCGAGCCCGCCGACAAAGATCCCCACCGGATTCTTGACCTGGGCTATATAGGCCGCTGAATCGGAAAAGGCCGTTGCGCAGACAATCACTGCGATAATCGAGATGGTAAACTCCGCAAACATGGCGCCCCCGGACACCGGCCGGACGTCCAATTCGTTTTCGATCTGTCTCGACGTGGCGGTGCTGCATACCAGGCTGTGCCAACCCGATATGGCGCCGCAGGCGATGGTGACAAAAAGAAGAGGCCAGAGAGGTCCCATGCCGATACTCCAGCTTGTCAAAGCGGGAAGCGTCATTGGCTTGTGCCCGATGATGATGCCGATGACCCCTGCAATGATCCCGAAATAAACCACATATACCGATGCGTAGTTATAAGGCTGAATGAAACGCCATACCGGCAGAATGGAGCTGAAATAGCCGAAGACCAGAACGCAGACCAGTATGGTGTTATAAGAAAATGACATTTTGACGACAGTGCCTACCCAGATTGAAAAGAAGATGAGGACAATCGCTATAACCGTGGTGACAATGATGTTCGTCTTTGCCTTGTAGATCAAATGCCCCACCAGGAAGGCGACGCCGATGACCACTAACAGGGGGAGGGGGAGGGCCGCATCGCCGCTGACCCCCTTTGTAACGACGTGGCCGAAGGCGCACGCAATCAGGAGCAGGTAAAAATAGACAAAGGTAAGGAGAATTTTCCTTGCCCGGGGTGAAATTAACTTGTAGCTGATGGCCCCGAAGGTCTCCCCGTCGTTTCTAATGGAAATCATGGTGCTGGAAAAATCATGCAGCCATCCGATGAAGAAGACCCCCAGTCCCAACCACAAGAGGGCCGGCAGCCAGCCCCATTGAAGGGCCACGATCGGACCGATGATCGGCGCGGCCCCGGCAATGGAGTTAAGCTGGAACCCGTATAAAACGTTCTTGTTGGTCGGCATAAAGTCGACCCCGTCCATATACATCTTTGCAGGCGTCGCCCGCCCGCCATCCACGTCAAAGACGGTTTTGGCAACATGCCTGGCATATACCCAGTAGCCCAAGACGACAATGACGATCCACCACAACAAGACCCATAATGAATTCATGATTTTCCTCCTCGCATTCGAACCATGTATCGGCTCATACCACGTACGTCCTTCCGGTGAGGTTTTGGCAGCAACAGCACGTCTCGAATCCGCATCCAAAACTGTTCATGTCACTATTCTGTTGTGCAGAGTTAATTAAACAACTGAGTGGAAAATGCCTGCCCGGCGTACCGGGCTCTGAGGCGGTGGATTCGTTGAGAGGAGCCTGCGTTAACTGGAGCGTCGCGACATTACGCAGGAACTGCCCAGGAGGTGTTCAGCTTTCGCGTAAATTCACCGTCATCAGCATTATTCCAGACCATCTAACAACGTATCGAGTTGAAAATCCATCCAAAAAAACAGATAAACGCCAAAACGAATGTCCTATGGTGGAACCTATGCCTGAGAATTACGACCTGTCCGACAGAAAGAGTCCTGGAATTGAAAAAAAGATCTTGCGGCGAAGCGGGTCGCCATACCCTTGTTGCCCAGTCACCTCCTTTCCCAGTCCCTACATCCTGAATTATCCTCAAATCAATCCCAGATTCCTGATTTGCATCAGGCTCATAACACACGGCAGATGCGAATGTCAAGAAGTAATAGATGCTCGGGACTGGATACTGGATGCTGGCTGATAAGCTGATAGCTCATGGCTGATAGCTCATGGCTCATGGGCTATGGATGGTGAAATGCTGTTCACCGCCTTGCGCCTCCCTACAAACCCAATACCCAATGAATCCCGCGGCCGCCTAAAACGCTTTTGGCAGAGCAAAACGCTCCAGCCTTTTTAATTCCCTTTCGCAGGTGAGATCGTAATGAATAGGGGTGATGGTGATGTGGTTTTGTTTCAAGGCCACGGAATCGTTGTGGGGATTGCCGTTTTCAATGAATGTTTCCCCCATAAGCCAGTAGTAGAGATTCCCCCTCGGATCGCTGCGTCGTTCAAAACGTTCCTCAAACCTTGAGGTCCCCTGTCTCGCCAGGACCACGCCCTTGATGTCTTCAGGCGGTACTGCCGGGATGTTTACGTTCAGGGCGGTCCCGTCGCTCAGGGCGCTCTCCATCATAAACCGGATGAGCTCCCTGCTGAAACGGGCAGCGAACCGGAAATCCGGATTTTTCAGGGCGGCGACAGAGATGGCCGCAGACCGGATGCCTAAAAACGCCCCTTCCGTAGCCGCGGAAACCGTTCCCGAATAAAGGATGTTGACGCCCACATTGGCGCCTACATTGATCCCGGACAGGACCACATCCGGGGGTGCGTCCAGGAGTTCCTGCACCGCGATCTTGACGCAGTCGGCCGGCGTGCCCTTTACCGCGTGGCCGAAAAAGAGGCCGTTTTTCCGGACCGCCTGGACCCGGATGGGCGAGGTGAGGGTAATGGCGTGTCCCACCGCGCTCATCTCTGTTTCAGGGGCCACGATATGGACCTCATGGTCCGACTTTAGGGCATCATAGAGGGCGAAGAGCCCGGGCGCATGGATGCCGTCATCATTGGTGAGAAGAATTTTCATGGGTGAACCTCTCAACCGAAAATCTTATTTGTTTGCATTTTAAAGTCGTTTTTTTTATATTTACTCTATTTATCACTATTTGCTAAAGGCAGCAATTCTCATTTTGGCTTTTGTACAGATCTGATGGGTTTGTAGCGGGGACCGTGAGGCCCTGAAATCCTGCCAAGAAGCAGGACACTACGAACGGGATATGAGGAACATTTCGATCGCAAAATGAGAATTGCTGTGCCAAAGGAATTTGAACCCCGATTGGGAGGCTTCCATGCGAGAAATACCCGTCCAGACCATTGTGGATGCGGTCAGAGATGCGTGCATTCGGGCCAATATTGAATTGGGCGACGACGTTGTGGAGGCCCTGACCCGCGCAGTGGACGATGAAGAATCGGACGTGGGGAAGGATATTCTGAGAAAACTCCTGGAAAACGCCCGCATAGCCAGGGATGAGAGGATTCCCATATGCCAGGACACCGGCGTCGCAGTCCTCTTTGTAGAACTGGGCCAGGGGGCAACAGCATCAGGCGACCTGTACCAGGCCCTCGAGGAGGGGGTCCGGAAGGGCTACCAGGAAGGATTTCTGCGAAAATCCGTCTGTGATCCCTTTACCCGGAAGAATACCGGAGACAACACCCCGATCATTGTTCACCTAAACCTTGTCCCTGGAGACCGACTCAGGATCTGGGTGGTCCCCAAGGGCGGGGGGAGCGAAAACATGAGCCGTCTTTTTATGCTCCCGCCTGCTGCCGGGTGGGCCGGGATCAGGGAAAAGATCGTGCAGACCGTGGCCGAAGCGGGCCCCAATCCCTGCCCGCCGACCATTATCGGCGTGGGCATCGGCGGAAACTTCGAACAATCGGCGATCCTGGCCAAAAGATCCCTGCTTCGGCCGTTGGGGACCCCCAATCCGGATCCCCGGTTGGACCCGATGGAACAGGAACTCCTGACAGAAATCAACAGGACCGGGGTCGGACCCCAGGGTCTGGGCGGGAGGGTCACGTCCTTAGCCGTTCATATCCTGATGATGCCCTGCCACATCGCCAGTCTTCCATTGGCTGTCAATATCCAGTGTCACGCAAGCCGACATGTGGAGATTGTCCTCTGAGGCCTTTACGTTGGGTGCGGTCTGATTTTGGGCGGCGCCCGGGCGACTGGAGCATTCAGAAGAGGGACAACACGGTCTGAAGGAGAAGCTTATGGATACCGAATATCATCTGAAAACCCCGCTGTCTGTTGAAGACGTTGAACCCCTCAGGGCCGGGGACCGCGTCACCATAACCGGAATCGTTTACACGGCCAGAGATGCGGCCCACCGGAGACTTCTGGAGCTGATAGAGGCGGGAACAGAACTGCCTATCCCGATCGAGGGACAGGTCATTTATTACGTGGGCCCGTCGCCGGCGCCGCCGGGCCGGGTCATCGGGGCCGCCGGGCCTACCACGAGCTACCGGATGGACCCGTTTGCCCCCAGACTCCTTGAACTGGGTCTCAAGGGAATGATCGGCAAGGGCAAACGTTCAAAAGAGGTCATAGAGGCCATGGTACGGTACAAGGGCGTTTACATGGCCGCCATCGGCGGCGCAGGCGCCCTCATGGCAAAGGCCGTTAAGGCGGCCCGGGTGGTGGCCTATGATGAGTTGGGGCCGGAGGCGATCCGGGAGCTGAAGGTGGAAAAACTCCCGGTTGTTGTGGTCAACGACACCCTCGGAAACGACCTCTATCAAGAAGGGCAGGAAAAATACCGGATGGCTGATAGCTGATAGCTCATGGCTGATAGCTCATAGCTCATGGCTCACAGCTGATAAGCTTAATCCCGCTTTTCAGCGGGACTCAATAGCTTAACAGCTCAATCCCGCGTCCAGCGGGACTCAACTTACGTGTAGGAGAAAATAGCATGGCCAAAAATATGGGGAGCCGCAGCTGGTGGTGGATCATTCTGGCGGCGGTCGTGGTGATATTGGGAGGCCTCGGCTACTACTGGTACACCAAAACCGGACCGGAGACTGAAAAGACCCTGATAGCCAGAGAGATATCTCCTGACCGGAAAGGGGATGTCTCTGGCGGCGTCCAGGGGGCTGGGGCCGGAACCGGCAGCAGCGATGCACCGGCGCCCGGGCCTGGGGCGCAGGAACAGGCCGCGCCTGAAGCCTCTGTTAAGGGGGGTCCGGTTTCTGAAAGGTTTCCAATTGAGACGAAAAAAACTTCTGAGTCATCTGAGGTAGCGGCCCAGGGACCCATAGAAGAGCTGTTTGTAAAAGCAGAGAGCGCCGCGCCGGCCAGAGAAACAGTGCCGGATAAGGGGGGGTACTGCAACCTCATCGATCAGCAGGTATCGGATTTTTTTCACTCCTTAGACACAAAGGCGTATTTTCGACTATTCAAACTGGAAAAGGACGCCTATCCTTATTTCGCCCAAATCATCAAAAAGTTGGCGGCCCAGCCGCCGCAGCCGGCCGGCGAGGCAATCCAGCCGACCACGCTGCTGGCGAATATCTATTTCTTTTCCCGCGCCCTGGAACGGAAGGACCTGCGCGTCATCAAAGCAGTTATTGAAAACGAGCGCGACACCATGGAGTTCAACCTGGAGACCTTCTACCGGTGGCTCATGTTGGGGAAGGACTGCCCCAACTCCGGAAACGTGCGCCCGATATTTGACGTAACCTGTCGATATGCCGGATTTTTTCTGAACACCAACGGGGGAAGGGCCTATCTGTTCCGCCGGCCGCTGCGCCTGAGGATTCTGATAAGTTACTATTGTGTTCTCATTGTTTACCAGGCAGACAGGCTTGGCAAAAACAGCTATGGCCTTAACGTCGTGCCTTACATCCAGCCACTGAAAGATGAGCTGACGCATCACCCCGAACTGGAATTTCAAGACCAATATATCAGCACTTTGAACAGGATTGAGAATCACTACCTCCAAAGACGCTGATGTACGCCTCGCCGGCCCCCCACCCGTGATGAAAATTGGGTTTTGCCCTAAAATTTGACCTTGGGCGCCTCCTGCCGCTCCTTCGGGACCTCAAAAAAGGTCGCCTTTTCAAACCCGAACATGCCAGCGATGATGTTTGTGGGGAAATGCCGTATCGTGATGTTATAGGTCTTGACCGCCTCATTGAACCGCATGCGCTCAACCGCGATGCGGTTTTCCGTCCCGGCCAGTTCGTCCTGCAGACGGATAAAATTGGTATTGGCCTTGAGGTCGGGGTATTGTTCCACCACCAAAAGCAACCGGCCGAGGGCGGACGACAATTGATTGTTGGCCTCGATTTTTTCGCCGACAGTGGCGGCGCCCCCCACCTTTGCGCGCGCCTCGGTGACCTTTAGCAGCACCTCTTTCTCGTGGCCGGCATAGCCCTTGACTGTTTCCACGTAGTTGGGGATCAGATCATAACGCCGCTGAAGCTGGTTTTCTACCTGGGCCCATGCCGCCTTGACGCCCTCATCCAGGCTTACAAGACTGTTGTAGGTCCCTTTCATATAGGAATACATCCCTATGACGATGATCAGCAGTATGCCTAGAACAATGATCAGGCTTTTCAATCCCTTGCCCATGGTGTCCTCCTAACTGAATGAATCTATTATGTTGGAGAGCCGTTGCATTTCCTTGAGACAGCCTTTAAAGAGCGCAACAACCCCTTCATCCCGAAGCCCGGATCTACCTTCCCGAATATCGAGGATCCCTTCAAAGACGCCCACCTCGATTGCAAACGCACCCGCTGCGGCCCGGATAATCTCCCGCCTGGTTGCGGGCAGGGCAACCCCCCTGAGGTGAAGCAGTGCCTCAAAGATGGCGATCAGGGCCGGCAGGGCCTCCTTCATCACGGCTTTCAAGGCCTTTGCCTTTCCGCCGCTTTCCATGAAGGCCTCGCGCAGGAGGAGCAGCTTCCCCTTGATCTCCCGCTCACACTGGAGTCGGATAAATTCCGGTTTGAATTCCAGGTCGTTGAGGATTTCCTTACCGAAAACCTGCACATGATTGCGCTGAAAACCGAGATACTCGATGGGGAATACATCCAGAGAACTTTTTACATACGCTTCGGTCAGGAAGAGCGGCAGGGCCACGCCTCGCTTGCGCCATTTGGTCACCACGCCAAAGGCGTGGTCAATGTGTTCGATGCCATTTTCCGTCAGCGCCACCATGAAATTGATATCCGATGATCCAGGCTGAAAATCCTGATCGGCTGCGCTCCCATAGAGAATAATGCTGACAAGATCATCCCCAAAAAGGACCTTGCAGTCAGCCGTCACCTCTGAAAATATGGTTTTTGGATCCTGTATATGCCTTCCCATATCTGCTCCTCCGGGCCTTTGTTGTGCAGGCTTGGTTCAAAAACTCCCGCCTGCGCCCCCGCCGCCGCTCATGCCGCCGCCGAATCCGCCGAACCCGCCGCCGAATCCCCCAAAGCTTCCCCCCGATCCGCCATGACGGGTCCCATGCCCACCGCCTGCGCCAAAGAGAAAGGGAAGAAAAAAGAGCCAGGAACCACCGCGACGTTTCGCTATGGCCATAACGATGAAGAGGATAACAAGAATCGGAAGCATGGAGAGTCCGGCGCCCTTCTTTTCTGCCGGCTTTTCGGGCATTCGGCCCGCCAACTCGACGCCTTCATTTTTGGCAATGATCCGTGAAACGGCCGAGGCGCCTGCAAACAGACCCTCTCCGAATTTATCCTCTTTGAGGTACGGAACCATGTACCGGTCCCGGATCTCACCAACCAGGCCGTCAGGCAGTATCCCCTCCACGCCGTACCCGGTCTCGATCCGCATCTTTCTCTCCTTCACGGTCACAAAGATGAGGACGCCCTTGTCTTCCCCCTTTTTTCCGATCCCCCAGGCAGTGTACAAACGATTTGCATACTCGTTATACTCGGCCCCCCCGATGTCCGCCATGGTGACTACCACCACAGGGACCCCTGTTTTCTGGAGCAGTTCCCCGGTGACAGCGGCGATCTTTTCCCTGTACGCCGGATCAATCACCTGAGCAAAATCATTGACCAGCCCCACCGGCTTAGGGACAGGAAGTTCGGCCCAGGCTGCCAGGATAGGGATCAGACACAAGACAAGAACGGTGCTCGTAACCCCAACGAACCCTGTGCAGGATCGTTTGAAGGTGGCATATCGAGGCGTGTCAGGCATGGGAATTCAGGTTGCTGGTTGCGTTTTCCGGGTTTGTTGAGTTGTTTGGGTTCATTGGGTTTAGGTTTTCCAGTTTCGGTCGGTGTCATCAGTTTATTTTTTATATTTATCGTAACTCTTTAGGCTTTTGATAGAAGGCGCCGCAACATGACCGGCCTTTTTCACATGCCTAAAGTGTTACTATCTCAAGTTTCGCACCCTTCATTAGGCTATCATTTCAATAAATTTGGCATGATACGTCTATACGGGACGACTAAAACTCAATTTGGAAATAGCCAGCCCCGTCCTGATACCTCCCGGTCTGGAACGCGAAGGGGTGCGAAACTTGAGTTACTATTTATCATATATGATCCCTGGCGGTCAATACGTTAGGCGCAAGGCATGAGGCGCAAGTGAGCTGTTGAGCTGTTGAGTCCCGCTGAAAAGCGGGATCAAGCTTACCAGCTTATCAGCCATGAGCCATCAGCTTATCAGCCGGCATCCAGAACCCAGCACCAACTTAACAGTTGCATGGAAGACAGAAGTGTGACAGAGTAGCAGGAACGACCATGCCGGTTGCCGCACCGGCTGTGACCCGAAACCGCATCAATGCAGGGGCGCGATTATGGCAGAAAACTTTTTGGAAATCTCTTCCTTTGCTCTAAGCAGGGTGATCGACGTTATTTACCAGGACGAAGAGGAACTGGGCGATGCCCTTTACTTCATTGTGTCACTGGCAGCGGAGCTGACCGGCGCAAAGGGGAGCACCCTTCGCGTCCTGGAACATGGGACCTTTGATCTCAAGGTGGTTTCCGCTTATGGTCTCAGCAAAAAATATCTCAACTCAGGGGCCATTGATTCCGGGAAGAGCATCACCGAGATCATGCAGGGGGACATCATCCTGATCAACGATTTTGACAAAGATCCCCGGATTCAGAACCGGGAGGCCGCCAAAAGAGAAGGCCTGGCATCGGTAATTGGCATTCCCTTTACGGTAAACGATACCACATACGCCATCCTGAGGATCTACTTCGTCTCCAAAAAGATCCCTACCCACGACGAAATCAATTTTCTGAAGAGTCTTGGAAAGCTGGCCTGTCTGGCTGTCGAACGGTCAGCCATGCGTGAAATGCGGGGCGACCCGAACCACGATTGACATCCGTTCCCCGCCCCTGTCAACAAAGACCAGAGGTCAGCCATGAGCTATCAGCCATGAGCTATGAGCTATCAGCCATCAGCCCGCCGATTTTGCCTGACCAGACACATGAGTACGCTGCCGATCGCTGCCATGGCCACATTGATCATGAACGGGCCATCATAGGATCCGGTGCTGTCCCGCAGCAGTCCGCTCACCCAGTGGACCGAAATCGCCCCGAGGCCGTAAAAGGGGGTCCATACACCGATCACCGTCCCCATCATCTGTCTTGGAAAAAAATCTCCGGCGCAGGCCCCGTACATGGGAAAGGTCGCGCCGTAAAAAACGGCCATGATCCCCACAAACAGGCAGAGCATATTCCATGAACTCCCACTCAGGATGACCCCGGCAAGGCAGGCGGCGATAAGAGAATTGGAAAAGATCAAGGTCCTTCTTCGGCCCAGATAGTCGGATATGGGGAGGACCGTCAGCACGCCGATCACCTGACAGGTTCCGTGTATCGTCGCCAGAAGACTTGCCTTTTCCAACGGCACGCCGATCTGGGACCTGGCGTAATCCACCATGAAGGTGGTCATCCCGTAAAGAGCGTAGGAAATGGCGAAATAGGAGAGCCCCACGAGCCAGAACGTGCGGTCCCTGAAGAGTCTGGAGAGGATCGGGCCTTGAGGCCGGTATGGCATTGCCGGCGCCGGTTTAATGCCGGTCCCTTTCTGCCCCCACGGTTGATATCCTGCTGACTCCGGATCGCTCCGCAGCAGGAATCCATTTGCCAGAACCATGATCAGTGCCCCGGCCCCCAGGAAATACCAGGCATATCGCCAGCTCCACTGGTTCACGATCCAGGGGAAGGCGATTCCCATGGTGGCAAACCCCAGGCCATAACCGGTGGAGAGGATGCCGAGGGCCAGTCCCCTCCGGTTCGGGGCGAACCAGCGCTGGACCACCGTGATGATCGGGGTCCACATGCCCGTGCTTCCAAGACCCACAACGGCAAAGGCGATGCACGCCGTCCAGAAAGAACGGATGCTCCCCATCAGTAGAACTCCCCCGCCCAGGATGCCGGCGCAGACGGCAATAACCCGCCTGGCGCCGATGCGATCGGTGAGATACCCGGCCAGCGGGGTCAAGGCTATGTACGAAAGGAAGTAGGCATTGTAGATGGAGGCCCCGGCCGTACGGCTGAAACCGAGGTCCTGGAGCATTTCCGGAAGGACGACGCTATAGCCGAGGCGGATCGAATAATTGATAAAGAGGTTGAAAAAGCAGGTCCCTAAGATGATCCAGGCCCAGTGAAACCCCTCTGTTTTTTTTGTAACCTGTATTGTCTTATTTTTCAATTTCCATTTCCCTGAGCCGACGTCTGGCATTTTTGATCAGGGGGTAGACCAGTACGGTCTTGACGCGGTCTTCGCGACGCTTGTGGTTACGGTCCATTCGGCCCCTGCCGGTGGTTTCCCCCAAAACGATCCAGTTGGCCGCACGATAACACCCCCCGTCATAGCGCGAGCGGTCTACCAGGGTCTCCACCAGATAGGGGGACAGGGCATACTCTTTTTCCCAATCCGAGGGGAGCCGCTTCAGGACAGCTGAAAGGAGCTTGCTCGCCAGGTTCTGGATCTGCGGCAAGACCAGAAACCGGCTGTTGTTGACCACGTGCTGAAGCCGACGCCCCCGGGTCGCATCGTCCCAGCCGATCCATTGATCCCGGACCTTCATTCGCCATGCCGGGCTCGAAAACTGGATGCATGCCACTACCACGCGCTGAGGCCTGCTCACGTAGGCCAGGTACTGGAGCCGTGCGCCGTAGGGCATCGCATATCCCAGGTAGTGGTACTGGGTGACAAGTTCCCGGAACTGACGCCGCTGCTCCGGGGTCTTCACCAATTCTACCTCCACCGGGGCAAATGCATCCACGCTGCCTGTGAGGTCGGCCCAGGGTCGCTCCTGTGTAACAGGCATAATCTCCTTGGCAGGCTTGCGGCGTTGATGTTCCTTTTTTCCAGGGAGCGTCAGGACGCCTTGGTCTTCCATCCGTTCCAGCAGATCGAGACATTCCCGGGCCTTGAGCCGAGTGTTCGCACGCTTCCAGTCCAGCAGCTCGCATACCGTGCAGGCCAGCTCTGTCCGGCTGATCCCGTTGCAGGTCTCGACCACCTCCTTGATCAGAGACACCTCTTTCGGGGTAAATTCCCGACCGCAAAATTGCTGTTTCTCTATTGTGTCGTCCATGCCCGATCTCCGTTGCCGTTTTTTATAGCAGAAAAACCGAACTAAGTTCAGGAAAAAAGATATATGCCGGCAATTCTCATTTTGTGACTGAGATGTTTCGCATATCCTGTTCGTAGTGTCGCCGTAAGGCGGTTTCAGGGCCTCACAGCCCCACTACAAAAGTCTGCGCGAAAGGCAAAATGAAAATGGCTGATACGCTCGGCCTCGTCTTGACACGCAGGGCTAACTCGTCTATACTCTGACCTAAGAAAAGAAAATACACGTCACGTCGCCTCACTCACGCACAGCCGAACCACCTGTAACCCGGTTTCAACAAAGGAACTTCTTAACACCCCTTTCAGAACCACGGATTTATTGTCTCGTAAGGAGTCGATCCCACAATCCGTGTTAGAACGTGTTTTTGTGTGACGCCTATGTACCCGAAATCCAATCAGAACTCTCACCATTCCTTGAAGTCTCTGGCATTCGTCATGCTGGCGGCTCTGGCGATTCAGGCACAGTTCCTGTGTGTGTGCAAGCGGATTCTCGACATGCTGGGCGGCGCGATCCGAGTGGATAGTTAATTCGGAAAAGGCTCGACCTTTACATTTACGCTCCCTCTGGAACCGGAGGAAACAGATGATGAAACAGAAAATCCTGATCGGTGAAGACAATGAGCAGAACCTCTATTTGGAAACGTTTTTATTGGAAAAACAGGGGGATGACGTGGTCCAGGCACGGAACGGACAGGAGGGGTTGGAACGGGCTGCTGCCGAGCGCCCTGACTTGATCCTTCTGGATATCCAGTTGCCGGTGATGGACGGGTATGAGGTAGCGACACGCCTGAAGAAGGCTCAAGAGACCCTATCGATCCCGATCGTGGCGGTGACCTCCTATGCCATGGCCGGGGACCGGGAGACCGTCTTGGCTGCGGGCTGTGAAGGGTATATTGAAAAACCGATCGATCCCGACCACTTTGTCGAGCAGGTGAAAGGATTTTTGAAGATTGAAGATTGAGGAATTGAGGATTGTCTATTGGCTCATTCGGAATTCAGGCGTAAGCCTTTTATTGACCCCAGGATTATTGAGCAATTACAAAGGGTACTTAAATGAGCAAAATTCTTATCGTTGAAGACAATGCCGAGAGCCGGTACTTGCTGGAATATCTGCTGACATCCAGGGGCCACCAGATCACTGCCGCAGAAAACGGCGAGGAGGCCCTGCGGCTTGCCCGT
>CAYPDL010000077.1:0-20181 GCA_964409475.1 uncultured Desulfobacteraceae bacterium
CCGTTCCAGACCAGCTCCACCTCCCGCTTTTCCTCAAACAACAGAAACCGATACTTCTCCGGCAACGGCTTGTCCGCTTCAATAAACCGAATAATCTCCTGCTGTTCCTGTTCCGTCAATCGCGGCATGAATGTCCTCTTTTCACTTGTCCCACTTTAGCTTCCAAGGCTACTGCGGATCCAGATGCGGATCGTACGCATACCCCTTCTTCGGCCCCGCATCCGGGTCTGTCTCCAGCGTCACCAACCCAACCGGCGGATTATTCGCCCGACGCTTGTCCTTATGCTCATACGACTCAATCGGCCGCTTGTTTTCATTCTTCTTTCGTGCCATCAATTCAAATCCTGACTACATGCTGCTTTCTGGAAGGAAACGTGGAGCTGAGACGGGGGAAACGCGCTAGCGTTTTCCCGCCGTTTTCTCCAGCGACTTGTCCGGAAATGCCGGTTCAAATGATACAGTCAGTTGATAAATTCCGAAAGAACTTCCTTAAGTATTTCATCAACGTCTCGAATATTCTCTAAAACTTCTTCCGGTGCTTTTCCCTGTATACATATATTTCTAATGATCAGGAGAAGTGGTGGAATTCTTCTCAAGTTTCGAACTGCCTCCCAACTCATTGCTTCATCAATATGAAATATCGCGCGGTCCCAATCCTCAAATCCTGCCGCATCAACTATAGAAGATCTCAACAGACCCCATGCACATTGAAGATCGGAAAGGATTGTCTTTTCGTATCCTGTTGACTCTTGTACAAATGACATAATCTCATCCTATTTTGTGCCGAACGGAAAAGCTGAGCCGCAACGCCTATTTTGCAGAGTCACTTTACTGAACAAGGCCACCAGCAAAATCAAAAAGCCGCGATACAACGAGCGCCGATAGGCATGTCGCTTCCAGCGAGAGTTAGCCTGCGCTCTGCATACTGGTTCGCCAGTAATCATTCGAAATCGATATACTTCGGCGGAAATGCAGGTATGTGCTCTGGCATGGTATCATCAATATCAACCACATGCTTCCAGAACTCGACAAGCGAACTCCGATTGACTGTGATCCGGCAGGCTTGCTCAAAAAGGTATCCCCACATCGCCCACACGCAATCGTACACACCAAGCTTGCTAGGTTCGATGCCTTTGAGCCTTTCGCGCAAGCGATTAGACTGACGAAGCACGTTGACAAAATCGTGCAATTCATTCTCTGTGAAAGTGGGCCAGAGTTGGTGAGCGAATTTGTTCCGTATCTTGGCAAACTCTTTGAGCACGTGCCCTACATCGTTGTGTACAAGCCCTGCGCCAACACAAAGGTTCACTTTTTGCCAAAACGTCATTCGTCCTAACTCAAGAGCTGAGGGTTCTGCGAAACCGCCAGCGATAATGGATGTTACAAGCGATTCAAGATATGCTTGCCCCTTAATTACCGCGATAAATGGATTGGGATCACCTACTATCTTGACAAATTCGTTTATTGACTTTTCGAGGGTTTTTTGTGTATCAGCTGTGATTTCAGGTGGAAATCGACCAGCCACTTGAGCATCGGGCGCGTAAAAGTCAATGATTACTCCATCACTACATTCTATGCGGCAGATGAAACCTTCGGTACCCTTTATGCTGTCTGGAACATCGTACAAGTTCTTGCCGCCACCATGTTGCATTACCGTTGTTGCGAGGATTTCTGCATTTTCAACTACAACCTTTTCAACTTCCATATTGCTTTTGTCCATTATGAGAGGCACAGCTTAAGAGAGTTAAGCAGGCTATCAACGAGGTCACCGGGAGCCGGTTTTTTTGGCGATCCGGTGCACCGCTTGGTTCTGCGATTTCCATGACAAGAATCGGCCTTCTGGTAAGCGTGACTCGTTTTTCAGCGTCTCAAATGCCGACTCAAGCAAAGTGCGATTCTTACCTACAAGAACAAAACATGCGTTCGAAACATATGCTATACCCAGTATACCCTCATTTGCTAAACTACCCAGTTTCGTTTGGAGTTGCTCCCGTTCCCTACCTCTTGCAAGGGCCTGGTCGAAAACGAGCACGAGTCTATTGGGCCGCACGTCTGCGATTGCAGCCAACTCGGTGCCAAAGAGGTAAGACGGTGCCTTCGCCCCTTGGGTTGGCTTGAGGCGGATTCCTGTATCCGGATCGAGAAATACGTGATCATGGCAGTCACGAGCCGGAGCCAGGTAGACCTCTCGATCGGTGCCAAGAGAAAGGGTCTCGTAGGATAGGAGTCGAGTACCGAGGAGACGGGAAAAGGTATCTGCCTGCTCAGTGGAGACATCTCCGGTGAACATTGGATGAGCGACCCACGTTCCCATGTTCCCAAGGCACCTCAGAAGGCTCTGTTTCACGATATCGTAGGAGTCGCCAAGATATTTAAGGTTCAATTTACTGCTCCTATCTTCTTCGAAGAACACAGAGTTCACCGGGGAGCAAAGCGAATCCCGTGGAACGATAGGTTATACGACCCAGGTTTCTTTCGTGAGAAAAGTCTTAATTGGTTCATATGACTTCCAGCCTTTATTGTCTGCAACAACTAAATCGGAATATCCAAGCTTAGCCAATAACAACAGCTGCAGCCCAAATTGTGCCGCCGATAGCAACGTGTGAAAAGGGGGACGCTGCAAGGATTTTAAGTTTCTTCACCCGGTCGCCCGTGAGCTGAGAAACGCCCCCGAGATTTTCAAATTCCACTCCTTAACGATCGCCTCTCCTCTTTCTACCAAATACTCAGACATCTTTCTGCACTCTATATATGAGCCGTAAGGGAGAAACCTTAAGACCCAGCGTCCCTATTCTCACAAGTTAGCCTCTTTTAATATTCCATCAAAAATATTTTTTTGTCGCCGGTCCATTAAGTCAATATAAGATTCTAGATCGTCAATGTTAACTAAATCGATGCGATAGCTTAATCTTCGATAATTTTTAGTTTGAAACTCAAAATTCATCATCGCATATTTTATCTGCTCGATTTTTGTTGCTGAATTTTCATCCAGTTCGGCAGAAAAAAGTAAACCATCAAGAATAACAATTGGCTTTACAAAAATGAAGGAGATGTTATTTGCAAACGCCTCATGCTTTTTTTTGACTTGGGCAAGTTCAATGTGAGAGGATAATACATGCTCTGCCCCTTTACATACCTTAATACATGCTGAATGCCACCTCGACGGTTGGTCAGGCCTTTTAAAACTTTCATGTAGACCATATGCAAGCCAATCTAATTTATCCAATAAAGAATATCTGTGAATATATTTGGCGAATTTAGGCGTTTGGCACGGCAAATTCTCATGATGGATCAAGTTATTAAATGCATCTATTCTTATTTGAGAAAAACTTAAAACAGATGGTTTTTTAATTGTTTCCTTAAAGACAACCCAAGGTTTTGCTGATTTCTTAACTTCTCCAACGATCTGAAAGAAACAGCTGACGTCCTTAAGGGGAGCGATTGTTTTACTAATATTGTTACTCGCAGTAAGGTCACCTTCTCTCAGAATTTGTTCATCTCTATCGAAAAAGCCAAAATTACCAGTGCAATTCCAATTTTTCTGATTGAATTTCTTTATGCTTCTCATTTCTGAGGCAAATCCTGATTTATCAAGGTCCTCGATGATTTTAGTTTCCAAATCATCCATTTTTCGTCCTTTTACTAACTTAAGGGGTCATTAAAGGGTCTGAAGGGACCAATTAAGGGGTCTACGTTTGACGTTTGATCTGTCAGCTGAGAGACGCCCTCAAAATTTTCAATTTCCAGCGTGAGCGGGACGCTCTTTTAAAATTTAGAAATTTATCTTTCAAGTGAATGCTTACCTTTATTTGCGATTGGGTTTCTCCTCTCCACTGAGAATCCGAACGGGAGACTGAGATGCCGAGCGCCAGGGACTATGGCTTCACCACGACGCGTTCCCGAGCGTGGTCCGCTGGCAAGATTCCAAGATTCGCGCACATATAATCGCCCCCAAGGTGCTGATGAACAAAAAGGATATCCGAAAATTGAAGCGGGATCAGCCCCCGCGGATTCGTAATGAAGATTATCCTCCCAACAGGAAAAAACGCCCCTGTCAGGAGGTGGGTAGGAGGTATTTGAGGGGGTGATCCGGGGCAATGCGGTTCATGGCTGATGGCTCATAGCTGATAGGTGAACGGTCAAGGATCAAGGCTGATGGTTCATGGCTGATGGCTGTTGGCTCTATGCCATGTTGTCGGGTGAAATTTAGGCCACAGCCATTTCAAAAGCCACCGGTATCGGTTCGGCTACGGTCTGAGCAAAATTCAGTTTTTCAAAACCAATGACCTTGCCGGTCTTATCTTTCATCAAGATAACTTCATCCCCGGTTTCTTCGCAAATATACTCACTCTGGGGATTATCAAGCCATACCGTGAGGGTATTGCCAATTCGGTCGTAATAAACTTTTACCTGGGCCATATCTTTTCTCCCTCTTTAATTGCATCCGTAGGATAAGCGGTAATCAGAAATCCCTCAACATCTTTTTCATGCCTTGCTACCGCGCAAACCCATCGCCCCAAGCGTTCTGATGTATAGAACAAATAGACCCCCCGATCTCTAAGACTCTGCCGAATTTCTTCAGGGGACTTTAATGCCTGCTTGATTTTTTCTTCTTGGCCTAACATTACCGGATGTTTGACGTTCACGATCAACTGCCAATAGCGCTTTGTCACGCGAACCCTAAAACCCAAGGGCGTCAAGACCTCAAACAACAAATCTTCGGAAGCTGGTTGCCTTGTTTTCATCTTTATACCCCGCCTGAGTTTTATGCAACGCTTACCTTAACGGGCTTAGATAAATTAGATTGTTTTGTCATAGATGCCTGAAAACCTTCACTGATGACTCTTCTCCGAGGAGTTGGTGAACAAAAATGATATCCGACAATTGAAGCGGGGGCTGATCCCGCGGATTCGTAATGAAGATTCTCCTCCCAACAGGAAAAAACGCCCCTGTCAGGAGGTGGGTAGCGGGTACTTGAGGGGGTACTCCAGGCAGATGCGGTTCATGGTTTATGGCTCATAGCTCATGGATGATAGGTTAGGGTGCAAGGTACAAGGTTAAAGACTGATGGCTTACGGGTTAGAACCTGCCCATAGCTTCCCGTTTACTGTTACTTGGGTATTTTTCTGATTCGGAACTTATCCTTTTGGAATACGCAGAAACAGTTTCCAATTCGATTCGCATAATTGTTCAAGATGTGTTTTACAACCTGCAGTTTCTCGGTGCCAGTGGCGTCTTCAAGCCTCAGTAACAAAACGCCGCCATGTTCTGTTGATGAATGATATACCAATTCTCCGAAATCTTTGTCCATGGTGATGATCATATGGTTTTCCGATACAGCAATGCGGATAATGTCTTCGTCTTCCATCCGAGGGTCGATGTCTCTCACTGCTTTGGTATCATAACCCTTTTCGCTCAGGTATTCTTCAATCCCTTTGCCCACGCCAACATCAACAAGGAATTTCAATCCTGATGAGTTCATCCAGAGACTCTCACCGGGAACACTTGTTCCTCTTCGACCAGCCCAGTCACATATGCGAATACTGCCTGAAAATCCTCTCTCTCAAGCTCCGGATATTCTTCCAGCAGTTCCTGCTCCGATACACCGGCCGACAATGCTCTCAGGATCTGCTCAACAGTGATTCTCATGCCCCGAATAGTCGGCTTTCCCACCATAATTTTCGGATTGATCGTAATCCTTGAGAGCAAAGTTTCTGTTGCCAACATGTCGTGTTCCGCCTCCTATGTTACAATATTATGGTCAAGCTCATGCTTATCAGCTGATGGCCCATGGTTGATGTTTTTATTATTGAGCATTTTATTGAAAAATAAGCGTAAGTCAAGGGAAATTGGAGGAAAACTTGGACCTGTCACCACTCAAACACCATATTTTGGCTGGCGGCTGAACTTACAGTTGCCGTGCTTTAAGGCACCGAATGCAGCGGGTTATGCGGCTTGGTTGCTCTATTCTATATTGCCGTGTTGGTCCGGTGTGCCGTCGGCGGGGTCTTTCGGAAGGTGTATGGAAAAAACGCTCCCCTCTCCGGGGGTGCTCTTCACGGTCAGGCGGCCTGCGTGTGAAAAGGGACGCTCTTTCAAAATTTAGAAATTTATCTTTCAAGTGAATGATTGCCCTTATTTGCGATTGGGTTTCTCCTCTCCGCTGAGAATCCGAACGGGAGACTGAGATGCCGAGCGCCAGGGACGATGGCTTCGCCACGACGCGTTCCCGAGGGTGGTCCGCTGACAAGACTCGAAAATTCCTCCACATATAATCGTCTCCGGGGAGTCGGCGAACAAAAAGGATATCCGAAAATTGAAGCGGGATCAGCCCCCGCGGATTCGTGATGAAGACTCCCCTCCCAACAGGAAAAAAGCTCCTGTCAGGAGGAGGATGGGCACATCTTGAGGTTTTTGCACATAAGGGAACCTCGATAGGATAGGGTTGAAGCTCAAAGCTCATGGGTGATGACTGATGGTTGAAAGCCCAAAGCTAAAGGCTGAAAGCGAAAAGATCATGGCTGATGGTTTATTATTGAGATTTTATTGAAAATTAAGTGTAAGTCAAGGAAAATCGGTGTCAGATAGGAGCGAGGGGCGCTTTTGACCGGCAGGCTTTTAATGGTGGATAAAATTCATGTAAGACCAATCGGCATTGTTGTAAAGGCCCAGGCCCCGCCTGAATCGATTCAGGGACCGTAAACCCATGTCAGCAGCCGGAAAACGATCAATGCCAGAACCGCAACAGGTTCTTCGTTATTCGAATTTTCGGATGTCGTATCTGTTTTTTGTGACGAGAAGGACGTGTTCGGTGTATAAGGAACCGAGTTGACAATTGTTGGTTGAGGCCTGGTCCGGTTAAGATAAGCAGTTATGACCGCCTAACCTAAACGCCACAGAGGAATCAAAGGAGGCGAATAAGATGAGGCCGAATCTCAAGAAATGTCTTATCGGAATGATGTTGGCTCTGTTTGGCTGTGTTTCATGGGCCGCTGGTGCAGTTGACGATCCAAAAAGGCTACAGGTATTAGAGTGTTATGGGAAGGCGCCCCTCTACTTTATCGAAAACCATGGCCAATTGGACAAAAGGGTCAAATTTTATAGCAGGGCACAGGGATGCACTACTTTTTTCACCAGGGAAGAGGTTGTGTTCCGTCTGCATGGTCAGGATATCCGGTCGCACCATGGTTCCCCTTCCACAGTGCGGCTTACCCCCCTGGGCATGAAAAAGGATGCAGACATCGTTGCCGAGGGATTGCAGTCAGCAAAGGTAAATTATTATATCGGGAAAGATCCCAAAAAATGGCGAACCAGTCTCCCTGCATATGGATCGGTGACATATCAGGAGGCATTTCCGGGGGTTGATCTGAAGTTTTATGGGACAAACCGACAACTGGAATATGATGTTGTGGTAAAACCGGGGAGCGATCCATCCTGTGTGCGACTGTGCTACAAGGGCATCGAAGGGCTTGAGGTCACACAACAGGGAGACCTGCGTCTCAGCCTGAAACACGGTGCAAAACTGATTCAGAAAAAGCCGGTGGTATACCAGGAAATTGCCGGAAAGCGGGTTGCGTGCCAGGGCCGGTTTAAGCTGATGGAATCGGTTCCGGGGACCGAGGGCTATCTCTTTGGTTTTGAGGTAGGGCCTTATGACAGACAGTATGCGCTTATTATCGATCCGGTCCTGGTCTCCACGACCTATCTCGGCGGTACCTCGGACGACTACAGTTATGCTATTGCCGTGGACGATTCGGGAAACTGTTATGTGACCGGCCTTACCTTTTCTGATGATTTTCCCACTGAGGATCCCTTTCAGAGCAGTCTGGGTGGGACCTTGGACGCTTTCGTCATCAAGCTCAATCCATCGGGCAAGGCCCTTGTCTACGCCACCTATCTCGGCGGCAGTGGCGACGACGCGGCTTTTGATATTGCTGTGGACAGTTTCGGTAACTGCTACGTGAGCGGGGATACCGATTCCGATGATTTTCCCACAGAGAATCCCCTTCAGGGGACGATCGGCGGGGAGGGGGACGGGTTTGTCGCCAAGCTGAATCCATCAGGCAATGCCCTTGTGTACTCGACGTACCTCGGAGGCAGCGGCGAAGATGAGGCTTCCGGTATTGCCGTGGACAATTTCGGCAACTGTTACGTGACCGGGTATACCGAATCCGACAATTTTCCCACAAAGAATCCCTTTCAGGGGACAATCGGCGGAGAGAGCGACGCCTTTGTCACCAAATTTAACGGAACCGGCGATGCCCTTGTCTACTCCACCTATCTCGGCGGCAGCTCGTCCGATATGGGTATTGGCGTTGTAGTGGACGCTGCGGAACACTGTTACATCACCGGGTCTACCTATTCCGATGATTTTCCCACAAGGGATCCCTTTCAGGGGACGATCGGTGGTGCGTGGGACGCGTTTGTCGCCAGGCTCAATCCATCGGGTGATGCCCTTGTCTACTCCACCTATCTCGGCGGCGGCAATGATGAGGACGCTCGGGCCATTGCCCTGGACGGTTTCGGCAACTGTTACGTGACCGGGTATACCGAATCCGATAATTTTCCCACAAAAGACCCCTTTCAAGGGACTATTTGCGGAGAGTGGGACGCGTTTGTCACCAAGCTCAATCCATCGGGCGATGCCCTTGTCTACTCCACCTATCTCGGAGGCAGCAAGGACGACGAGGGCTCTGGCATCGCAGTGGACGGTTTGGGCGACTGCTACGTGACCGGGTATACCGAATCCGATAATTTTCCCACAAAAGACCCCTTTCAGGGGACGATCGGCGGAGAGTGGGACGCGTTTGTAACCAGATTGAACAAAAGCGGCAATGCCCTTATTTATTCCACCTATCTCGGCAGGAGCGGAATGGACTTCGGTAACGATATCGCAGTGCATGGATCCATCGACTGTTACGTGACCGGAACGACCCATATGGACGAGTATTTCGACGGCTTTGTGAGTAGAATTGCGTGGCGGCCGCGCCATAGATGATCGTAGGGGTGGTTTTACAGGGCAAGCCCGCCAAAAAGGAAACCGCCAAAGGGCGATTGAAGGCGGATTCTTGAAATACCATGCTGGGTCTTGAGAAATCATGTCATGTACCCCTTGGAAGGGAGGTTCGAGAAATGAGTGAGAAGGAGCGAACAGAAAAGCTTCGGGAGAATGCGAATCAGGATCATAGGAAAACGGCGACCGACACACATTCTACATCATGGTGGCGGTGGGTAACGTGGCTGGCCGGACTGGTCCTTATTTCATGGTCACTGTCGGGCTCACAAGTGCTGGCCCAGGAATGCTATGAGTGTGGCTCAAGCAAGAGCGATGATGGCCATTATGCTTATGCGGAAAAAGACAGGGTTGTTTCTTTTGATAACGTTCCTAATCCTAATGCGAATTGCAATGACTCTCGAAATAAATGCGACCACGGTTGTGGCCTCTGGAGAGACGTTAGTTACTGCTGCAACGGAACCGACCCCTGTCCCCAACCTAAACCTCCTAAATGTTCTGATAAACAGTGCTATAAGCAGTATGGGTACGCCCTTGTTAAGGAACAGGACTGTCACTTTCTATTGGTGCCAACTGATCCGGTGATTGGTGTAGAGGACACCAACAATCGGAACAAACACAACTATTGGAACGATGCGTGGTATTGTGCCCAGCAGGGGAAATGGAAGATAAAACATCATACAAGAACATCGCTTGGATTAGCTATTAATCCAGCTACTAAACGCTCTCAGCATCAGTTGCACATTCATATCGGTCGCCTTAAAAAACCATTAAGGGAAATGCTCCAGGCCAAAAATGTCAAGCATGACGGGTCCTGGTATGCGTTAAAAATCGATCGCAAGGATTGCCACGCGAAATTTTTTCAAGGTCAATTCCCCTGGCCTTTTACCGAAGTTTCCAAAGAATTTGACATGTACCATTCCGGCATTATCGTCGCAGGGAGTTACTATAAAGAAACCGAAGGATTCTACATCGTCAGATATTATGATGTATATGTTGAAGGTCTGCTGAATTATGAATGCCCACCAAAATAGCTGGGATGACATCGGAGTGCTTTCGGATATTGAGAGGAGAGCAGGACGCTCTTTTAAAATTTAGAAATTCATCTTTCAAGTGAATGATTGCCTTTATTTGCGATTGAGTTTCTCCTCTCCGCTGAGAATCCGAACGGGAGACTGAGATGCCGAGCGCCAGGGACGATGGCTTCGCCACGACGCGTTCCCGAGGGTGGTCCGCTGACAAGACTCGAAAATTCCTCCACATATAATCGTCTCCGGGGAGTCGGCGAACAAAAAGGATATCCGAAAATTGAAGCGGGATCAGCCCCCGCGGATTCGTGATGAAGACTCCCCTCCCAACAGGAAAAAAGCTCCTGTCAGGAGGGGGAACCAACCCAATGGGGCCGAAATGGTACGGTCATCACTGAGGTCGACAGTGAAGGTATCCTCTGTGACGCGGATATTCACGACATAAGGGATTTCGATTTCTACGGCCGACTTCTGCTGGTCGGATCAAAATGAATATCCAGAAATCGTGTCATCCAGCCTGATGCCGCCACGTCGCGGCGACTTCTTCCTTGACCCACAGACGGCGTTTTTCTATATTGATGGGCAGCTTGTGCCGCTATTCCCCTGGCTGTCTCTAAGCCACTGGCCAACGACTGGAGCTGCGGCCCAACAGACCATACAAACCGGAAACCGAGCGACAACCATGTTTCGATTCATTCATGCGGCAGATATTCATTTAGACAGCCCCCTGCGGGGCCTCGAGACCTACGAGGACGCCCCGGTGGCGGAGATCCGGGGGGCCAGCCGCAGGGCCTTTGACAACCTGATCGACCTGGCCATTGAAGAGGATGTCCGGTTTATTCTTCTGGCCGGAGACCTCTACGACGGCGACTGGAAGGACTACCATACCGGGCTTTATTTCATCGGAAGAATGGGGCGGCTGAGACAGCACAATATCCAGGTCTTCATGGTCTCCGGGAACCATGACGCCGCAAGCCAGATCACCCGGACCCTGCAGCTCCCGGATCATGTCCGGATGCTCTCGAACAGAAAACCTGAGACCGTCCTGCTGGAAGATGTGGGCGTCGCCATTCACGGGCAGGGCTACGCATCGAGGGCCGTGGCCGAGAACCTCGCGGCCCGCTATCCACAATACATCCCGGGCTATTTCAATATCGGGCTCCTTCACACGGCCCTGAACGGCAGAGAAGGCCATGAGCCCTACGCCCCCTGCACCCTGGACGATCTCGTGCAGAAGGGCTACGACTACTGGGCCCTCGGGCACGTTCATTGCCGCGAAGAGGTTTCGACCGACCCCTGGATCGTCTTTCCGGGCAACATCCAGGGCCGGCATGCCCGCGAAACCGGCGCGAAAGGCGCATCTCTCGTAACCGTGGAGGACGGGCAGGCGACCCGCGTGGTCCACTCCGAACTGGATGTCCTGCGCTGGCAGGTCTGCGAGGTCGATCTGTCAGGGTGCGACTCCATGGATGCGGTGCACGATCAGGTGCGGCAGGCACTGGAAAAAAAACAGGGGGACGCGGATGGCCGGGTCCTCGCCGTTCGACTGATCCTCACAGGGACCTCCCCGTTCCATGCGATCATAATGGATGAATCGGCCCATCTCACGGAATCGTTCCGGGGCATCG
This sequence comes from uncultured Desulfobacteraceae bacterium, assembly GCA_964409475.1. Taxonomy (GTDB): domain Bacteria; phylum Desulfobacterota; class DSM-4660; order Desulfatiglandales; family Desulfatiglandaceae; genus AUK324. The sequence continues at coordinate 11,670 of CAYPDL010000077.1, forward strand.
CAGCCGGCCTCGGAGACATGTGGCTGGAGAAGGTGCTCTTCAAGACACAGGGGAAGGAGAAACTGCACCATGCCATGGGCCGGGAAACCCCGCTGTCAGGTCTCATGACGGCGGTTGAGCAGTTTGATCTGGATCCAGGGAGTCTGCCCGAGCGGGTCCCGGAAATCGGCGCCCTGAAAAGCAAGCTGCCCGCGGACCTGGTCGGCAGCGACGATCCCCTGTTGCCGGACGCCCCGGAGCAGATCACGGCCTTTCGCGACGAGGTGAGAGAACTCCTGGCCGGGAAACTGATCCGTCACGGGAAAAGGCCATGAAAATCCAGCAGCTCCACCTGAAGGCCTTCGGACCGTTTACAGATCGCACCCTGACATTTGATTCAGACCATCCCGGACTCCACATCATCTTTGGTCCGAACGAGACAGGAAAGAGTACCGCGCTGAGGGCCTTGAAGGCCCTGCTCTACGGTTTCCCCGAACGGACCCCCGACAATTTCCTCCACCCGAACGACCAACTCCTCGTAGGCGGCCGTCTGATAAACCAAGAAGGCGCAGATATCTCCTTTGTCCGGCGGAAACGAAGAAAAAGCGACCTGCTGGACCCTGACGGAGAGCCTCTGGACGAGAGCGTGCTGGCGCATTTTCTCCACGGCATCGAGTCGGATGTGTTCGAGACCCTCTACGGCATTGATCACGAGGCCCTGGTCCAGGGCGGAAAGGATATCCTCGACCAGAAGGGCGAAGTGGGACAGGCACTTTTCTCTGCGGGGTCCGGCATCTCATCCCTCAGAGAGGTCCTCAATGCCCTCGATCAGGAGGCGGAGCTCCTGTTCAAGGCACGCGGCTCCAAACAGGAGATCAACCGGGCCCTTTTGGAATACAAGGAGTTGCAGAGACAGGTCCGGGAGGCCGTCCTGCCGGGCCGCCAGTGGAAGGAGGCAGAGGACGCCCTCAGGACGACAGAGGCGGAACTGGCTGCGGCGGAGCAGCAAAGGAGAGACAAGGACGCCCGACGGCGACAGCTCGAACGGCTGAGACAGGCCCTGCCGCACCTTTCCGTGCGGCGCGACCTGATAACCCAAATCAAAGACATGGGAGAAGTGGCCGTGCTGCCCGAGGACTTCGCCGCCCGCAGGCGGTCCGCGGAAAAGGATTTGCACGCTGCGGCCCAGAAGAGGATGATTGGGGTCAGGCGCCTTGAGACCCTGCGGGCACATCAGAAGGGGGTATCGTTTCAGCAACAGGTCCTCGATCACGGCAAATCGATCGAAGACCTGTATCAACGCCTGGGGAGCCACCGGAAGGCCCTGCACGACCGGCCGGGGCTGGAAGTCTCACGCAAAGGCTGTCTGTATGACGCGGCAGATCTCCTGAAACAGATCCCCACAAACCTCCCCCTGGAACAGGTGGAGGCCCTTTCCCCCTTCCTGGGGAGGCGAAAGGCCATCCAGGACCTGGCATCCACATACGAAGCCCTGATGCAGCGGAGAAGGGAGCTTGAAAAACGGTGCGAGACACTCCTGAAGAACCTGAAAGAGACAGGGGCCCAACAGGCGGCCCTGCCGCAGGCGAGGGATGGGTCGGGCCTGGCGCAGGGAGTCCGGCTGGCGAGAAAATCAGGGGACATGGACGCCATACTGGCGGAAAAGGCCCATGGGCTTCAGGACCTCAAGACCCGTTGCGCGGGGAACATGGCCCGGTTGGGTCTCTGGCAGGGAGAGACGGCCCGGGCAGGCAGTCTTTCCCTCCCCTTGCGCGAAACCATCGTCCGGTTTGAGACGCGATTCCGGGAATACGAAGACCAGGCACGGTCTGTTTTGAAAGAACAGGAAAAGAGACGCTACGATCTGGTTCGGATCACTGCCGAGATCGAGGAGATCCGGTACGCAGGCGACGTGCCCACAGAGAGCGACCTGAATCAGGCGCGGGCGTCAAGAGACCGGGGTTGGCAGTTGATCCGACGCGAGTGGCTTGATGGAGAGGATGTGGGTGTTGAGAGCAGGGCCTATGCCGGAAGCCTCCCGCTGCCCGAGGCCTTTGAAAAGCAGGTGGAACAGGCAGACGCCACTGCGGACAGGCTGCGGCGGGAGGCGGACAGGGTATACAAATTTGCAGCCCTGAGGGCGGGAAAACAGGCCCTGGAACAGGCGGTCGGAGAATTGAAGGAGACAGAGAAACGCCTGGCCCGGGAGTTCGAGTCCCTCTCCAAAGAGTGGGAGACGGTGTGGGAACCCTGCGCGATCCAGCCGCTGCCCCCCAAGGAGATGCTGGCCTGGCTGAGCGGGTTCGAAGAACTCCGTTTCAGGGCCGGGGAGATCGAAAAGATCGAGAGAGACATCCGGGCAAGGGGGACGGAACGACAGACGCTGCGGGACATGCTCCTGGAGGAGCTGAAAGGCTTGGGCGTCCACCGCGCGCCCCCGGGCGATACCCTGGACCCGGTCCTCATCCTGTGCGAGACGGTCACGGACGACCTGCGCCGCACAGAGGAGGCGCGACGCAAATTGACAGAAAAGGGCGAGGGCCTTCGAAACGAGCTTGAAAAGGTGGGCGACGAACAGGAGACAGCAGAGGAAGCGCTGAAGATCTGGCATGAGCGTTGGGCAATATCTGCGGCCATGCCCGCAAGCAATAAGGCCATCCTTCCGGAGGAGACCAACGATATCCTGGACAGGGTCCAGAGATGTTTCGCCCGCCTGAAAGAGTCGGATGATCTCCAGAAACGGATCGTAGGTATCGACCGGGACGCCCAGGATTTTGTCGAAACGGTCGCATCCGTTGTGGAACAGACAGCCCCGGATCTCAAGGGGGAACCGGCCGAACAGGCGGTGATGCAGCTCCAGTCCATCCTGAAACAGACCCTGGAACAGAAGACCCTTCTGGAAACATACACCAAGGAAATCCGGGAGACGGAAGATGACATGGCCGGGGCCGATGCGGCCATCCGGGGGGCTGAAGAACAGATTGCAGTCCTGAGGCGCATTGCCGGGTGCGGGGAAGACGACGACCTCGAGGAGGCGGAGCGCCTGGCACAGGAACACCGGCAACTCAGGAAAAACCTTGCTGAAATCGAATCGTTGCTGCTGAAAGGTGCGGGGGGCCTGAGCATTGCCGGTATCGAGGCCGAGGCAAAAGGGGTCCACCCGGATGAATTGCCCGGCCGGATCGACTCCCTTTCCCGGGAAATTGAGGAGGAGCTGGGCCCGGAGATTCGGCGTCTCTCGGAGCAAATCGGCAAGAAAAGGGAGTTGCTTCAGCAGATGGATGGGAGCGGCAGGGCCGCGGAGGCCGCCGAGGCCGGCGAGCAGGTCCTCTCCAGGGTCCGTCGCCTGTCAGACCGCTACATACGGCTGAAAGTGGCTGCCACCGTCCTGAGGCAGGAGATCGAACGATATCGATCCGAAAACCAGGACCCGGTACTGAGAATCGCCTCCGACTATTTCCAGAAGTTTACTCTGGGCTCCTTCAGCGGGCTGCGTTCCGACGAGGACGACCAGGGACGGCCGGTACTGGTGGGCCTGCGCAACGATACCGCCATGGTCAGGGTCGAAGGGATGAGCTCCGGCACCAGGGATCAGCTCTATCTGGCCCTGCGATTGGCCTCATTGCAGAAGCGCCTCGACGCCGGCGAGCCGATGCCGTTTATTGTGGACGACATCCTGGTCAACTTCGATGACGAACGCTCCAGGGCTACCCTGAAGGCATTGGCGGAACTTGCCCTCAGGACCCAGGTGATCGTCTTCACCCATCACCAACACCTCGTTGACCTGGCCGAGGCGAGCATTGATCCGTCTCTCCTCTTCAAACATACCCTCCATCACTGATTCAGCTTTGCGACAAGTCTGGCCGCAACCATCCCGAGTATAAAGATCACCGCGGTTGCCGCGCCCATATAGACCCAGTGGCGGGGAGCCAGGGGGGTGGTCTTGAATATGACATTCATTACCGGCACATAGACCACCGCAACCTGGAGCAGCACAGAAAGAAAGATGGCCCCGACAAGATAGAGGTTCGAAAAGAAAGAAAGCCTGTACTGGGTACGGATCATGGTCACCCGCACCATCTCGAATACCACGATGGATGTAAAGGCCACGGTCCGTGCCACGGTCTCCCCTTCCGGAAGGAACCGGTGAAACAGAAAGAGGACGCCTGTTGCCATGAGCACGGCTATGACGAGAATGTTGATGGCCATGTCTTTAGTGATCACCGGTTCGCCGGGGCGGCGCGGGGGGACCTCCATGACCCCTTTTCGGACGGGATCCACGCCGAGTGCAATGGCGGGAAGGCCGTCCGTGATGAGATTGAGCCAGAGGATCTGCGTGGCCAGAAGGGGCATCACCACGGCGCCCGAGGCGTCCCTGAAACCGATGATCATGGCGATGAAGAGGATCAGTACCTCCCCCAGGTTGCTCGACAGGAGGTAGTTGACAAATTTCTTGATATTTTCGTAAATCGCCCTCCCCTGCTCTACGGCCTTTACAATCGAGGCGTACTGATCGTCCAGGAGCACCATATCGGCGGTCTCCTTGGTTACGTCCGTACCGGTGATCCCCATGGCGATCCCGATATCCGCCTCCTTGAGGGCCGGCGCGTCATTGATGCCGTCCCCGGACATGGCAACCACCTCTCCCAACTTTCTCAACGCCCTGACGATCCGTATCTTGTGCTCCGGGTTGACCCTTGAAAAAATGGACGTCTCGCTGACGAAGTTGGCCAGCATGTCATCATCCATCTTTTCGATCTGCTCTCCGCTGATGGCGTCTCCCTCGATCCCCAGCCGGGCCGCGATGGCCTCGGCCGTCAACGCGTAATCGCCGGTGATCATGACAGAGCGAATTCCGGCGCTTCTGCACTTCTGAATAGCGGCCTTTACCTCTTCACGCGGCGGATCGATCATCCCCTGAAGGCCCACAAAGACAAGGTCGTTTTCATCGGATGGATCGATCCCTTTGTCAGAGGAAAGCGACTTATACGCAAATGCCAGCACCCGCAGGGCCTCGGAGGCGAAGCGTTGGATGGCTGCATCAATGTTCCGACGGTCCGCTTCAGCAATCGGGAGGACCTCGCCCTTCATTTCAATCTTAGAGCAGAGATTCAGGATCACGTCAGGGGCGCCCTTGGTGTACATCACAAGCCCCTCGCCCGTACGGTGCACTGTGGACTTTCGCTTTCGTTCGGAATCAAAGGGGATCTCATTGATCCGGGGGAAGGTTTTTTCAAGAACAGCCTTGTCCCACCCTGCCTTGGCCGCACTCACAATGAGGCATGCCTCTGTGGGATCGCCAATAACCCGATCGTTTTCAGAGAAGGCGGCATCATTGTTGAGGGCGCCGATTTGCACCAGCAGCTCGGCTGGAGCAGGATCGATCTTTTTGTCAGAGGAGAAGAACTCACCGACAGGGCTGTAACCTGTCCCGGTGACATCGATGACCTCATGGTTGACGAACAGCCGGGTGACCGTCATCTCGTTGCGGGTCAGGGTGCCGGTCTTGTCCGTACAGATGACCGTGGTGCATCCCAGGGTCTCCACGCTGGGGAGACGTTTGACAAGGGCATTCTGACCCACCATCCTCTTGACCCCCAGCGCCAGCGCAATGGTCACCACAATCGGAAGGCCCTCCGGCACGGCCGCGACCGCGAGGCTGACGCCCACCATAATCATCTCGAGGATATTCCCTCCCTTGGCAATGCCAAAGGCGATGATGACGCCGCAGATCACGACCGTCAGGATGCCGAGCCGGCGGCCCAGTCTATCCAGATTTTTCTGGAGAGGCGTCTCATCGTCCTCGACAGATTCGATGGATGCCGCGATCTTTCCCATTTCAGAATCCATGCCGGTTTTCACCACCACCGCCCTGCCGGATCCATTGACCGCATGGGTGCCCCCGAACACCATATTCCTCATGTTCCCCAGGGTAGTGGTATCGCCCATGGACGCTGAATCCTTGGCGACCGGCTGACTCTCGCCTGTCAGGGATGATTCCATGACCTCCAGAAGGTATTGTTCGATGATCCGGCCATCAGCGGGTATCCGGTCGCCCGCCTCGAAGACGATCAGATCTCCGGGGACCAGTTGACTGCTGTCGACCCTCATCTTGCGGCCGTCTCTGATGACCGTGGTCTGAAGGGCCGCCATTTTCTTGAGCGATTCAATGGCCTTTTCCGCCCGGTATTCCTGAAAAAATCCGAGGACTGCGTTTACAATAAGAATGGCGATAATCACCGCGGCATCGATAAATTCCCGGAGGACCAGGGATATGAACACCGCCGCAATCAGTATGTAGACGATGAAACTGTTGAATTGCGACAGAAAAATCTGAAACGGCGAGATCTCACGAGTGCGGCGGATTTCATTGGGCCCGTTCTGGGCGAGCCTCTCCGCCGCCTCCGTCTCACTGAGGCCGTTTATCGTCGACGACAGATGTTTCAAGGCGTCTTCAGATGAAACAGTGTGGAATTTCATTAAACTCTCCATGAGCGATTTGCGCCCAAATTCTCAATTCTGATTCGACATCTCTGTCCTGCGAGAGGCCGGTTTTTGAAAATTTGTACAGTTAAGCCGAAAATCCGGAGATTTTCAATAAAATTCTCCCCCGCCTGTCTTCATTAAGCCAGAAAACCGTCACCTAAGCCGATGGTCCAGACTTTGCTGTGCGGGTAAGTGCCGTTATTTGTATGCCTCACGCCCGCTTCGCTAGAGCGCACAGGGGTCACAGAGATAGAATTTTTCTGATCAAAAAACTCTGTGCCTCTAAGAACTCTGTGAGAGACAACCATGCCTTTTCAGGGTCCATCTCCAACCTTTGGCATACGCAACCCTTGTATTTTCTATGTACAAGTGATATCCATGCGAGAGGTGTTCATACCATCCACAGCCAGAAAGGAGTGACGACCATGACCAAGACAGAACAGAATCTTTGGGAGGCATTTGCAGGGGAGTCCCAGGCCAATCGTAAATACCTCGCCTTTGCCAAGCAGGCCGACAAGGAAGGTCACCCCCAGGCGGCAAAGCTGTTCCGGGCCGCTGCAGAAGCGGAGACCGTTCATGCCCATGCCCATCTCAGGGCGCTGGGCGCGGTCAAGGGCACGGCCGAAAACCTGCAATCCGCCATCGACGGGGAGACCCACGAGTTCAAAAAGATGTACCCGGGGATGATTGAAGAGGCCAAACAGGATGAGAACAAGGCGGCGGAGCGTTCCTTCTCCTATGCCAATGCGGTTGAGGAGATCCACGCAGGTCTCTATCAGGAGGCACTCGACACCCTGGACAGCCCGCAGGATGTGGACTGCTACTATGTCTGTTCGGTCTGCGGATTTACGATCGAGGATGCACCCCCGGAGAAATGTCCGGTATGCGGTGCGCGTCCTGCGGCCTTCATGAAGGTTGAATAGAAATCCGGAAGCGCCCATGGATATACGAACATGCTATGAGACCCTTGAGCTGAGTCCCGATGCCTCTATCGAAGACGTGAAACAGGCGTACAAGGACCTGGTCAACATCTGGCACCCGGACCGGGTCTCCAACAATCCGAGGCTGAAGCAGAAGGCCGAGGAAAAGCTGAAGCAGATCAATGCAGCCCATGAAAGGCTTCTCTCCTATCTGAATTCACGGCATAAGGGTCCCGTAACTGTCGAGAAGGCCCCACGGCAGGAATCCGCAGAGGAGAATACGTATCAGGACGCCCGCGCCCATACCGACAGCCCAGACCGCCCGGAATCCCGTGTCAGGGCAGGAGCCGGGATTGTGTCGACGCTATGGTCCCATCTCACGGATCTTTTTCACAGCCTCAGCGACACCCGCCTCTCCCCCAGGGACAGGACAGGGACGGAACCCTATTCACCCCGTTCAGAACAGGGATACCGGCAGGACAGGGGCATAGGTGGAGGAACGGGTGCCGCGAGAGGAAGAGGCACGGGGAGAGGCGGCCGTGGCATGGGACGGGGAAAAGGGATGGGGATAGGCAGGGGAAGGGGTAGACGCTGAATTAGTCTTGACTAAATCAATATATTTCATTTTAAATTAAGAAAATATATCCAAAATATCGTTTGGTTTTGTTGCATCCAAAAGCGTTCTGTAGTAGGATGGTCATAATTTTACGAATGAGAACAGGCAAAACAGCCAGGTTCAACATATTGTGACTGTTAGGAAGACCGCCCGATCTCATAAGTTCTGGTTGACGAAAAGCAACTATCAGGTTTTCGGTACCCCGAATTGTTTGAGATTTCCCGAAAATATCTTGCTATTTCGGATAGTTGATGGATGGAATCAATATCACCACGTTACTCGACCGATCCGAACCGGAGGATATCACAGGTTTTTAACTTCCGGGAATTTGGGCCGTGAGGACGAAAGCTGTGGCTTCAAGATTGGATTATGTATCCTTGCATTGAGCACTCTTCACATTTTGGCTTGGCATCTGCCTGAAAATCGGTTTAAATTGGCTCAAAGGCCACGCGAAGATAATGCAAGTTATGTTCTCAGTCTGGTTATGTTGTGAGCATTTGGTTCCCATCAT
>CAYPDL010000078.1:0-1512 GCA_964409475.1 uncultured Desulfobacteraceae bacterium
GAAGGGGATTCCCGAATTTTGATTTTGCCTTTTTGCAAGTCTTGGAGTAATATATAAAATTCTGCACCACAGATGGGCCTTGAATCGTTTATCATTGCGGAAGGAGTGTTGCGTCATGCAGGAATTCAGGAGAATGAGCCGTCTTCCCCCATATGTTTTTGCGACGGTCAACAAGATCAAGATGGAGGCCAGACACAGGGGAGAGGATATTGTGGACCTGGGCATGGGAAACCCGGATATCCCTACGCCCAAGCATATCGTTGACAAGCTGGTGGAAGCCGCAGAAAAGGGGCCTAACCATCGGTATTCGGCCTCTATGGGCATCACCAAGCTAAGACATGCCATCTGCGACTGGTACAAACGTCGCTACGACGTGGACCTGGACCCGGATGAAGAGGCGATTGTCACTATCGGGGCCAAGGAGGGACTTTCCCATCTGGTGCTGGCCACCATCAGCCCCGGGGACGTGGTCTTTGCGCCCAATCCGACCTATCCGATACATCCCTATTCGGTCATCATAGCCGGGGGGGATTTAAGGAGCATACCGATCGGCCCGGACCGGGACTTTTTCGAGGACCTCCTCGTTGCCGTGAAGCAGACATGGCCGACCCCCAAAATGCTGATCATCTCCTATCCCCACAACCCCACGACCGAGGTGGTGGATCGCGCCTTCTTTGAAAAGATCGTGGATTTTTGCCGGGAACACGACATGGTCGTCATCCACGACTTTGCCTATGCAGACCTGGTCTTTGACGGATATGAGCCGCCCAGCTTTCTCCAGATCCCCGGGGCCAAGGAGATCGGCGTGGAATTCTTCAGCCTTTCCAAGAGCTATTCCATGCCCGGATGGCGGGTGGGCTTCTGCGTGGGAAATCCTGTCTTGGTAGGGGCGCTGCGGCGGATCAAGAGCTACCTGGATTACGGCGTGTTTCAGCCGATCCAGATCGCCGCCATTATCGCCCTCAATGGACCCTATGACTGCGTCCGTGAGATTGTGGACATCTACAGGGAGCGGCGCGACGTGCTTATCGACGGCCTCGACCGTGTGGGATGGCACATCGAGAAACCCAAGGGGACCATGTTCGTGTGGGGAAAAATTCCGGATAAATACCTGCATATGGGTTCGGTGGAGTTCTCCAAGATGCTGATAAAGGAGGCCAAGGTGGCAGTCTCTCCCGGCATCGGCTTTGGGGGGTACGGGGACGATCATGTCCGGTTCGCCCTGGTTGAAAACCCCCACCGCACGCGTCAGGCCATCAAGGGGATCAAGGCGATACTATAATTGGGGGAGTTAGGGTCTTTGTTTCCAATTCTGCCTTGGGGGACAATTTGCTGAGAAGTTTTGTTGAACCGCCAAGACAGGAAGGACGCGAAGAAGTTTTGGTTGGTTCGTCCTGATCCTTAAAAAAAGATTCAGGATCATCACAGACCAAGCCCTGACGGGCGGCAGCTCGTTATTCGTGGGTAGTCTGAAAACAAATAAACCTTTGTGTCTTAGTGGCTTTGTGTGAG
>CAYPDL010000078.1:1612-18343 GCA_964409475.1 uncultured Desulfobacteraceae bacterium
TTCGTGGGTAGTCTGAAAACAAATAAACCTTTGTGTCTTAGTGGCTTTGTGTGAGTCCCGCCTTGGCGGGATTGGTTGCGGCCGTTAGGCCGCCTTGGGGAAGAATAGATGTCGAAGATAAACATAGGGATTATCGGATTTGGGACCGTGGGGGCCGGGACGTTTGAGGTTCTGTGCGCCAACCGGGATATTATCGCCAGCCGGGTCGGGGCGGAGGTGGTTGTCAAGAGGATCGCTGATCTGGATATCACGTCTGATCGGGGGATCGCCTTTCGACCTGACAGGTCCCTCTTTACCCTTGATGCCATGGAAGTGATCCACGACCCGGAGATCGACGTGATGGTCGAGCTGATCGGGGGGATCGAGACGGCCAGGACGTTGATCCTTGAGGCCATGAAGACCGGGAAGCATGTGGTGACGGCCAACAAGGCCCTCCTGGCGGAATGCGGGCCTGAAATATACCGGGCCGCGGAAGCGCACGGCGTGGGTCTGGGCTTTGAGGCCAGCGTGGGGGGAGGCATCCCCATCATCGGGGCCTTGAAAAACGGACTTTCCGCAAACCGCATTCAAACATGCATCGGCATCCTGAACGGGACGTCCAACTATATTCTCACCAAAATGACCCAGGAGGGCCTTTCATTCGACAAGGCGGTGGAGGAGGCGGTCCGTCTGGGTTTTGCAGAAGACCCGCCCACACTGGATGTGGACGGCGCCGATGCGGCCCATAAACTGGCCATCATCATCTCCCTCGCCTTCGGGGCCCCGGTCTCATTCAAGGATATCTACCGAGAGGGGATCGTGGCAGTGACCCCTGACGATATCCGATTTGCAGACGAATTCGGGTACGGCATCAAGCTGCTGGCCATTGCCAAGGACCTGGGAGACCGGATCGAGGCCCGTGTGCACGCGGCCATGATCCCCAAGGATCATATCCTGGCCAATGTCAACGAGGCATTCAATGCCATTTACATTGAAGGAGATTTTGTGGGACCCAATCTCTACTATGGCCTGGGCGCCGGGAGGAGACCCACGGGGAGCGCAGTGGCATCCGACATCATCGCTCTGGCGCGTGAAATCCGGTGCGGAAACAGTGTCCGCGTGCCTCCCCTGGCCCATGTGAACACGCCTGTGAGAGAGATTGTCATACAGCCCATTGAACATCTGGTGACACCTTACTATTTCAGGGTGTCGGCCCTGGACAGGCCCGGGGTCCTGTCGCGGATTGCCGGGATCCTGGCCGACCACCAGATCAGCATATCGTCTGTGATCCAGAAGGGGCGGGGCCGCAAAGGCCCGGTAGCGATTGTCATGCTCACCCATGAGGCCCGGGAAAGCGATGTGCAGAAGGCTATTTCGTTAATCGACGACCTGGATGTGGTGGCCGAAAAGACCATGGTGATCCGCGTGGAAGGGAGCCAGCCATGACCAGCCGTCGGGAAATGGGGCCGAAATATGTCCTGTTGGTGGGGGACGGGATGGCCGACTATCCCCTCGCCGATCTGGATGGAAGGACGGCCCTCGAGGCCGCTCATACCCCGAATATGGATCGCATTGCGGCGTGCCGGGTCGGACTCGTCAAGACCATCCCGACGGGGTTGTCCCCTGGGAGCGATGTGGCGAACCTCTCTCTCCTGGGGTATGATCCGGCCCTGTGTCTCACCGGCCGGGCCCCCTTTGAGGCGGCCAGCATGGGGATCGCATTAGGGGAGCGTGATGTGGCCTTCCGGATGAACCTGGTGACCCTCGACCATCGGTCTGACAGGGAGATCGTGATGGTCAGCCACAGCTCGGGGGACATCTCCACTCCGGAGGGGAGGGCGATTGTCGAGACGCTCCAGAGGGATCTGGTCCTGCCGGGGATAGACATTCATCCCGGCGTTGCCTACCGGCATCTTCTGGTCTGGGAGGAGGGACCCCTCACCGCAGAGACCATCCCACCCCATGACGTCCTGGATCAGAACATGGTTTCGTATCTCAACCCCGAACGCAAGGACCCGGTAGCCGCGGTCATTCGACGATCGTGGGACATCCTGAATGAACACCCCGTCAATCTGGCGCGGCGGGGACAGTGCCTGAACGAGGCCAATTCCATCTGGCTGTGGGGGCAGGGGAAGGCGCTCCGCATCCCACGGTTCAGGGATAAATTCGGTCTGCAAGGGGGTGTGATTTCGGCGGTGGACCTGCTGAGGGGGATCGGGGTCTACGCAGGGCTCAAACCCATCACCGTGGAGGGGGCGACCGGTTATCTGGACACCAACTACGCGGGCAAGGCCCGGGAGGCGGTAGCGGCCTTGAACGACCTCGACTTCATGTTCGTTCATGTGGAGGCCCCTGACGAGGCGAGCCACAACGGGAATATCCGCGAAAAACTCCAGGCCATCGAGGCCTTTGACGAAAAGGTGGTGGGCCCTGTGTTGAGAGGTCTGGAGCAGTTTCCTGACTACCGGGTCATGGTCGCCAGCGATCATTTCACCCCGATCTCCATCAAGACCCACGCCACCGACCCTGCCCCGTTTGCATGGGCCGCCAAAGGGGAACTCGCTTCAGGGAAAAAGGGGGGGGCATTCACCGAGGCGTCTGCCAAGGCATCAGGGCTTTATTTTGAAAAGGGATGCGAGCTGATGTCCTCCTTTCTGGGGCAGGCATAATATCGGCCCGAATCCCTTGACACGGCTGCGGTTTTGAAATAGTTTTTATATTAAAAATTCTGTAACACTTTAGGCATGTGAAAAAGGCCCGGTCACGTTGCGATACCTGCTATCAAAAAGGTAAAAAGCTACAAAATTCTGAAAAAGGAGAGAGGAAAGGATGAAAATACTTTTTTTCGGTCCGAACGGAAGCGGCAAAGGGACGCAGGGCGCCATTGTAAAAGAGAAGTACGGCATTCCGCACATCGAAACAGGGGTTATTTTCAGGGACAATATTTCGCGGGGCACCGACCTCGGCAAGGAAGCCAAGGGGTTTATCGACAGGGGAGAACTGGTCCCTGACAGCATCACCATCCCGATGATCCTGGATCGTCTCAAGGCAGACGACTGCAAAAAGGGCTGGCTTCTGGACGGCTTTCCCAGGAATCTTATCCAGGCCCAGGAACTGGATAAGGCCATCAAAAAAGAAGGGATTGTCCTGGATATCATCATCGACATGGTCCTGCCCCGTGAGATCGCCAAGGGCCGCATCATGGGCAGGCGTCTCTGCGTCAATGACAACAACCATCCCAACAACGTCAGTATCGAGGCCATCAAGCCCAATGGGGACAAGTGCAGGGTCTGCGGCGGGGATCTCAAGACGCGGTCGGACGACCAGGACGAGGCGGCCATTGATCAGCGTCACAACATCTATTATGACACAAAGACCGGCACCACGGCCGGCATGAATTATTTCAAGGGACTTTCCGCAAAGAACAACGGCATCCCCAGGATAATCGAACTCGATGGGAGACCGGGCGTCAAGGAGGTCTCCGCAGAGTTGTTGTCCAAACTTGGAGCATAATGCCTGAGGCAAAGGGCCGGCCCCTGACCGGGTAGGGAAGGGGCCGCTCTTGCCCTGTCAGCAAAACCCCCTGGAGGCCACACATGAAGACAAAGATAGGCGTGCTATCGGCAGGCGGTGACTGCGCCGGGATCAACAGCGCCATTCACTGGCTCGTTTACTCGGCCCTTGACAAGGATCTGGTCGCCTTGCGTGGGACCATGTTCAAGGTGTTGGGCCTTCTGGACGGCTGGAAAGGCCTGATAGAGGTCAAGCCGGACAAAAAGGCGAGTCTCGCCCAGTGGACCATGGATCTTACCATGGATATCGTCCGTACCTGGGACAGATACGGGGGCACCCGTCTCGGGACCAGCCGCATCAACCCTTTCGCCCCTGACGACGATAAGTCGGATTTGATTTTTGAAAACTGTAGCAAATTGGGTTTGGATGCCCTGGTGGTGATCGGAGGACCCAACAGCCTTTCGGTGGCCTATCAGCTCTACAAGAAGGGTCTGAAGGTGATCGGTATCCCCAAGACCATCGACAGGGACCTGGCTGCTACAGAGTACACGCTCGGCTTCGATTCGGCCCTCAACACCATTACCCAGGATATTGACAGGCTGCGGATAACCGCTGGGTCTCACAGCCGGATATTTGTGGTGGAATGCATGGGCAGAAACGCGGGTTGGCTGGCCCTGGAGGGGGGCGAGGCATCGGGCGCGGCCATTATCCTCATCCCTGAGCACGATTTTGTCATGGAGCGGGTGATCGAACTCCTGGCCATGAGACGAAAGGCCGGCGAGCGCTACAGCATCGTCCTGGTCTCGGAGGGGGCCAAGCCGAGGGGGATGGAGCCGATCCTCGAGAGACGGGGAAGAGACGGGTTCGGACACTACTATTTAGGCGGCGTCGGCGGGTTTATCGCAGAAGAGATACAGAAAAGTGAGATGGAGGTGAGATATGTGGCCCTCAGGCACCTCCAGCGGGGGGGTGTCCCCACTGCCTATGATCGCCGTATGGGCCGGAAATTCGGGGTGGCAGCGGTCGATATGATTGTGGGCGAGGACTTCGGCCGCATGGTGAGCATCAAGCAGGGCCAGGTGACCTCGGTGCCCCTCAAGAAGGCCCTGGACAAGCTCCACCTGGTGGAGGTTGAAAAGTATTATAATACCAAGAATTACAAGACGTTGGATCAGATCGTTTGAGAGGTTGGTCGAGTAGGAGAGTGGGAGAGTGGTGGAATGGTTAGAGGCTGAAGGAAATTTGGCAGAATTGGTTGCGAGTCCTCCGTTCCGCTCGTTCTTTCACCTTTAAGCTTTCAGCTTCGAGCTGATGAAACGAAACTGGGTTGCGGGCATCTATAGCCTGTCTTGGAAAGACTATAGGGAAAAGATCTTGCCCGGGTTGAGTATCCCCTTTGGATCAAAGGCGTCCTTGATGCGTCTCATGAGTTGGATGCCTGCCTCTGAAATTTCCATTCCGAGATATGGGGCTTTCGTGATCCCGATGCCGTGCTCTCCGGTAATGGTTCCCCCTAGGCGGATCACCTCCCTGAACAGTTCTTTCACCACGATCCCGGCGGTTTCCACCTGGCCGGGGGCTTCCCTGTCCAGCATAATGTTGACATGAATATTCCCGTCGCCCGCATGGCCGAAGGCCGCGATGGGGAGCCCGTGCCTGGAGGTCAGCCCACCCAGAAAGGCCCCTAACTCGGGCATCCGGCTTCTGGGAACAACAATATCTTCGCTGATCTTGTGGGGTTTTAGCCGGAAGAGGGCGGGCGATACGTTTCGCCGGGCCTCCCACAGCCTGTCCGCCGCTTCGGTTCCCGCGGCCGCCTCGAAGCGGATGGCCCCGCCGCGCCGGCACATCTCCTCGATGGTCTCCGCATCGCGTGCGACATGCATCTCATCGCCATCCACCTCGATCAAAAGCATTGCCCCGGCCCCCTTCGGCATGTCCAGCCCCATTTCCTGCCTCACGCAGTCGATGCAGATTCTATCCAAGAGTTCCAGGATTGTCGGGATGATCCGGTTTCGGATAATAGCAGAGACCGTCTGAACCGCGGCAGAGACATCCGGGAAAAAGGCGATCATGGTTTTCTTGCCGGCCGGCTTGGGGATGAGCCGGAGGGTGATGGCGGTGATCACCGCCAGAGTGCCTTCAGAGCCAGTAATGAGACGGGTCAGGTCGTAGCCCGCCACCCCCTTCATGGTCTGGACCCCGGTATGGATGATCTCGCCGGTGGGTAGCACCACCTTCAGGCCCAGGACATAATCCCGGGTGACGCCGTATTTGACGGCCCGCAAGCCGCCTGCGCATTCCGCCACATTGCCGCCGATGGTGGAGATGTTGAGACTGGCCGGATCCGGGGGATAGAAGAGACCCACCTTTTCAACCGCTTCCTGGAGATGGGCCGTAATGACCCCGGGCTCCACCCGCGCGATGAGATTGTCCTGATCAATGGCCAGGATGCGGTCAAACCGGCGCATGGCCACGACGAGGCCGCCTTGCACGGGTACAGCGCCGCCGGTCATACCGCTGCCTGCCCCTCTCGGGATCACCGGGAACCCGGTTTCAGCCGCCAGGGTGAGGATTCGGGAGATCTGCCGGCTGTTCCCGGGAAAGACCACCGCATCGGGGGTGGATGCCAGGCTGGAGGCATCGGCGCCGTATTCGGCCAGGGTTTCCTCCGCGGTTTTCACGTGGGCCGGGCCTACAATTTCGGTCAGCTCTTTAAGGGCAGATTCGGGTATCATGGGGTTACCGGGAGGCGGGTTTTGAGGGCGTGTTCGATGGTCATCCGGTCCATATATTTGAGGTCCCCTCCCATGGGAATGCCCAAGGCGATCCGGGTAATGTTGATGCGGGGATGCCTTTCGGACAGGAGACCGGCCAAGAAGGAGGCCGTGGCCTGACCGGCGGTGGTGGGGTTGGTAGCCAGGATGACCTCCTCGATTCTTTCGGGTTCGAGTCTGCGCAGCAGATGACCGACCTTCAGGTCTTCCGGCCCGATCCCGTCGAGGGGGGAGAGGACCCCGTTGAGCACATGGTATCTTCCCTTGAAGATCCCCGAGGCCTCCAGGGCGATCTGGTCGCCCGGTCCTTCAACAACGCAGATCGATCCGTTGGCGCGACGCTCGTCCCTGCAGATGGCACAGGGATCATCATCCGTCAGATTATGACAGGTGGAACAGAAGCGGATCTTCTCCTTGACCTCTAAGAGACTTGTGGCCAGCCCTTGCGCCAGGTCCTGGTTGCTTCTCAGCACATGGAGCGCCACCCGTGTCGCCGATTTTTGGCCGATTCCAGGGAGTCTCGAGAGCTGTTCGATCAGTTTTTCCAGTGATGGCGGATAGATGCCCATTGCCTTGATTGAGGGATTCCCAATTTAGGAATTGAGGAATTGGATGAAATAAGCTATCGTTTCATCAATCCCCAAATTGGGAATCCCTCAATTCCTGAATTATGTGCTCACATGAGCCCGGGCATGCCGGGTATATTCATTCCCTTGGTCAGTTTCCCCATTTCCTCGTTGGTCATCTCTTTGGCCCTGTTCAAGGCGTCATTGACGGCCGCGAGGATGAGGTCCTGCAGCATCTCCACATCATTCGGGTCCACCACCTCGGGGTCGATGGCGATGGAAAGCACCTCCTGCCTGCCATTGGCCACAGCCGTGACCATCCCCCCGCCGGCTGAAGCCTCAACGGTCCGTTGGTTCAACTCTTCCTGAAGTTCCGCCATCTTGGCCTGAAATTTCTGGGCCTGTTTCAGGAGCTGGCCCATGTTAGGCATTCCTTTCATCAATGGTTCCTCCTATGTTATCCGTTTTGTCTGAACGCAGATCTTCTTCCATCATATGCCCGTCAAAGAGACTCAGGACGTCCTGAGCGGTCCTGGGGATGGTTTTATCCTCCCTTTCCTGACCCTTGGATGCCCTCTTTTCGGGTGTCTGCTTTGAACGGCCAGGGGACGGCCGGCCATGGGCGCGTATGTTGACGTTCATATCCCTGTCAAAAAATTCCCGGCAATAGGCCATGAGTTGATTGTAACGTTCCGGGTCGTCAAAGTAGCGCGAGGAAAAGGACTCGGTTTGATCCTCTATTTCCAAGGCGTCCGCGGTCAATTTCAATAGCCGCCAGTCTTTGAGAATGCTGTGTGCAGCCTTGCTCTTGGTCGCCACGAAGGCCAGGAAGTCATCCCAGCCTCCCTGTGGGTGCCCGCCCGCAGACAGGTCCTTGCTCTGTTGAACAGGCCCATGGGTTTCTCTGGCACGGTCTTCAAGTTTTTCAGACCGCCACCCTGCACCGGGATCTGAAAGCCGTTCAGGACCCGCCGGACCGGCGGCCCCTGCCAGTCTTTCTTCTAGCGCGGCCATCCTCTTCAGGAGTTCTTCAAAAGAGAGGATGTCGCCGAGGCTGCACAGCTTGACCATGGTGGTCTCCAGGACCAGCCGGGGATGGGAGGTGAATCTGAGATCCTCTTCCCTGTTGATCAGAAAGTTCAGGAGGAGATGAAGCTTTTCCTCCCCGGCCATTTCAGCCTGTCTCTTGATTTCGTCTTTATCGCTGTCGCTCACATCGATCAGGTCATTTTGGGGGGCTATCAGGCGAATCAGGAGGTTCCTGAACTGTTGCATGAGGGCGCGATAGAATTCCTTGATGTCGTAACCGTAATTATAGATCCTTTCCACGATCTCGAGACACCGGTCCGGGGCCTTTTCGAGGATGGCCGCCGATGACTCGAAGATAATATCCCGGTCAATGATCCCCAGGATGTCGGTGATATCCCTGTCCCGGACCGTCCGACCGCTGAATGAAATGACCTGATCCATCAGGCTCTGGGCGTCCCGCATGCTCCCTTCGGCCTCTCGTGCGATGATGCCCAGGCCGGAAACGGCGATGTCAATCCCCTCATCCTTTGCGATCTTTTTCAGATGGGCGATGATATCTGCCGCCGGGATCCGTTTGAAATCATATCGCTGGCACCGGGAAAGGATGGTGACGGGCACCTTGTGGGACTCGGTGGTCGCAAATATGAACTTCACATGGGCCGGGGGTTCTTCAAGGGTCTTGAGGAGGGCATTGAAGGCCGGGAGGGTCAGCATGTGCACTTCATCGATCACATAGATCCGGTACTTGCTCGAGGACGGCATGTACTTGATGCTTTCCCTGAGTTCCCTGATCTCGTCAATCCCTCGGTTGGATGCCCCGTCAATTTCCTGGACATCAACGGATGAGCCGTTAGTGATTTCGATGCATGACCGGCACCGGTTGCAGGGGACCCCCGGTTCCCCCTGCTCGCAGTTGATGGCCTTGGCAAAGATCCGGGCAACCGAGGTCTTTCCCACACCCCTCGGCCCGCTGAAGAGATAGGCATGTGCCAGCCTGTCGGTCTTGATGGCATTCATCAAGGTCTGTGCAACATGTTCCTGACCAATGACGTCCTGAAAGAGCTGCGGACGCCATTTTCTGGCTAACACCTGGTAAGCCATGGCGTGGGGGATCTCCGGATTAAATGACCGCCCCCATAAGAGGCGGCCGGGTTACGGATGGCGAAGACATTCCTCGGATGGAGAGGGGATGACAACAGCCATGGAAAAGGGCACACATTTTTTTTGTTGGCGGAGAGAGAGGGATTCGAACCCTCGGTACCGCTGTTGGCAGTACACGCGATTTCCAGTCGCGCTCCTTCGGCCAGCTCGGACATCTCTCCAATCTTCAGGCGTACTAAAACATCTCATTATTCTGTCTTTCCAAGGGGGTAATGGCGGAGAGGGTGGGATTCGAACCCACGTGCCCCGCTGTTAACGGGACAAATCGATTTCGAGTCGATCCCGTTACGACCACTTCGGTACCTCTCCGGAATATGTTGACATTAGATTCCCCGTCGGTCCCGGAAAAATCGTCGCATCAGATCCTGACACGCCTGTTCCATGATTCCGGACACGACCTCCAGCCTGTGATTGAGACGGTCATCCCGGCTCAGGTCATACAGGGACCCTGCCGCGCCCCCCTTTGGGTCAAAGGTCCCAAATACAAGCCGGGCGATTCTCGCGTGGATGGCCGCTCCCATGCACATGAGGCACGGCTCGATCGTGGCCACGAGAATGCATTCGTTGAGGCGGTAGTTCCCCACGGCGGCGCCTGCTTGTCTCAGTGCAAGGATTTCAGCGTGGGCCGTTGGATCCTTCAGGGCAATCGGCTGATTATGTGCCCTAGCCAGGATCCGACCGTCTGAATCCGCCAAGACAGCGCCCACCGGGACTTCGCCCTCTGAAAAGGCGCTTTCGGCCTCTTCAATAGCCTGTGTCATTAAATAATAAAGATCATCCGTCAATTTTCAATGCCTTTTACACTATTTCTGTCTTCTGAGTCAATATGATAAGGTGACAGGGATAAAGATTTGTAGGTTCAGGGGTTCAAAGACTCAAAGTTCAGAGGTTCGGGGGTTCAAGGTTCGGATGTTCGGGAAAGACTACGGGAACCGCTTTTCAGATAACATCACAGATTTCTTCGGGACTGATCCGGGGTTATTCAGCAATGGGCTCCTTAATCGCCCTGACAAAGCGATAGAAGGTCTCGGCCTTCTTCCGTATGGAACGTTTCGCGAGGTCCTGAAACATTTTGTCCCTCAGCCCCTTGGATATTTCTATCTGCACGCCGTGGCCGGTCCGGCATCGATTGCAGATATTGCGTGGGCTCTTGCCCCTCAATCCCGGTTTCAGGCACTCTTCCGCATGGAACCCCGCCCGGTTCAGTGCATCGATGACCCTCATCTTGACGTCATCATTTCTGCCGCCCACATAGATCCATTCCTCCTGCCCACGGCATCCGTGGATGGTGATGCCCATGAGGGCCTGTTCCGCGGTCCTGACTACAACAGGCTCATCGAACCGATCGCTTCTGATATGAAGGACTGCATTTCCTGTCTTCTTGATCCCTTTGAAGGCCGCGAAGGCGTGTTGATCCGCAGCCACCGCATCAGCAATATCCGCGGTGCCGGGCTCGATGCCCCCGCCGTGGGGGGCGATGATGGCAACGGAGGAGGCGCCCTTTCGTGCCAATATCACGTAATCGGTCCCTTCGGCCTCATGCTGAGCCAGCTCTCTAAAGCTTGTGTACATGTCCATTGGTTAACCCTGAAAACGCTCCTGCCTCGGCTCCATTAGGGATGGAGAGTCTGCGCACCGCACGGGCGAATAACAAGCGTTGTTGCCATCTTACCACCATCGAAGAGAAATGGGTAGGGACTTGTGCATGGTAGCTATTTTGGCTATAATCGGCTCACTGGACTTGCTGTATGGGTGTCTCCCGCCTTCGGCAGCCGGTCGATCTGTCTGATCATATGGAAGTGAGCTAAAGTGACTAAAGTGAGTCCAGCAAGGCGGGATGACCAAAGTTGCGAACTGGCAATCCCGCATCCTGCGGAATCTGCGCTTTGCTCCGACCGGCAACGAGCAACCAGTTTCGCATGCGGTTGCAGCTTTTCAATTTTTTTCAACAGTCAATCGTCAATTCACCCGAGGTTTCACCCATGGATAATGCCTTTTCGTCGGTGATTATAGAAAGCATGAGCGATGGGGTCCTGGTCCTTGATTTTCAGGGACGTATCACCCATATCAATCCTGCGGGCCTGGATCTCCTGGGCCTCGGAGCTGAAAACGTTCGAGAACGCACCTATGTGCAGCTCTTCATGGACGAGGCCGAAAACGATGCGTTCAACGATATCCTGATCCGGGGCATTCAGGAGAGGGAGACCCGGCTGTACCGGGAGGTCCCCTTCAGAAGGGGTGACGGCCGGCTTCTTGACCTTGCTGTCACCACGTCTTTTCTGCGCCTTGAGGCCGGAAAGTGGGACATCCCGGGCATTGTAGTGGTATTCAAGGACATGACCGAATTCAAGGCATTGGACCGTGCACGCCACAGGGTACTGGATCATTTGTCCCATGAACTGAGGACCCCCCTCTCCATTGTCGCCGGCTCTTTAAAGAGACTGGAGACCCCTGAGAACCAGAGGTCCATCGACCGTATCGGGCGGAATCTGAAGCGGCTTCAGGCTATTCAGATGGATGTGGAGGACATCGTCAGGACAAAGGCGCCGGATCGGAATGATGGACCCAGACCCTGTGTGGAGCAAACCCTGGACCTGCTGCACGTCCTTGGTGAAGAAAACCCGGAGCATGTCCATGCCCTCAAGACTGTTGAAGAGATCGTGGCAGCCCACCTTCCTCACAGAGAAATAAATCTGCGCCCGTTGAGGCTAAAGCCCACGATCGAACGGGTGGCGGCCATGATTCCGGGACTCTCATCCCATAGACATGTCCGGATGAACACCGAGATCAGGGAAGCTCCCTGTGCCCTGATCGATGAAACAATAGTGGAGAAGAGCCTTATGAGCCTGGTCAAAAATGCCATCGAAAACACCCCTGACGGCGGAACGGTCACCATTTCCCTTGGGGCCTCATCCGATGGGGTTGAACTCGTGGTCCGGGATACAGGGGTCGGGATCACCGAGGAAAGTCAGAAGCAGATCTTTGGCGGCTTCTACCATGCCAGGGAGACCGATTTTTATTCCACCAGAAGACCCTTTGACTTTGATGCAGGGGGAAAAGGCCTCGAGCTCCTGAAACTCAGGATGTTCGCAGATGCGTACCAGTTCCGGGTGGCGTGCGAGAGTACCCGGTGCGTCCATCTCTCAGGCGAGGATGCGACCTGTCCGGGGGCGATATCCAACTGTCCCCATGTCCACGACGAAGCCGGTTGCGCCCGCGCCGGCGGCACGGCATTTACCCTCGTCTTTCCGATCGCGGCGGATCCCGATCAAGATTGAGGAGCCTGTGGATGGTGCGGGGAATGACATGAATGGGGTGGAACGACTCCGATAGGAATGGTATCGAATCATATTGAAACTGGTACCGAATTCTATCGTTGTCAATACGTGGGTAAGGCCATTTTGAAATTGGAAGGGTGCTGATGCAATTTTGTGGTTGACAAAACCTGCTATTTGGGATATAAAAAAAATTCAGGAGAAAAAGGATGAGCATTATGCACACGCTGAAGGGCTTTTTTTATTATTATTTTAGCCGGAGGGCCGGAATGCCTTAGTGTGTGTTTTCGCAAATATCATATGAAAAAAAGGCGGAGCACATGCTCCGCCTTTTTTTTGACGAAAAAGCGGTCCTGTCCACAGGAGATGGATGATGAGAAACAACTTGCCTCAGAGCATGGTGTCCGCAGGTGAGGACGCCGCTCGGAAAGACCTGGGCCTCAACGAAAGGCTCGGGCTGATCAGCTTGATTGACGAAGGTATGCGGATGAAATCCGCTGATTCGCCCGTTGTGGCAGATCTGTTTAACAATCTCTGGGACCTTGTTAATAAAACCGTATCCGGAAGCAGGATCAACCGGCTCAAACCGGAAGACTCCCATAATGGCTTCCGGGTGATCGAGGTCAATGCAGAGACCGGCGAAAACCTGGGCCGGCTGAACATGCTCTACCTGCGGAAACCGGTTCCCTGTTATTATCTGGTCTATGTCGAGGTTGGAGCGCCGTTCAGAAGAAAGGGATTAGGGGCACAGATACTGAAGCACTTCAAAAAATTCTTGATCAGAAGGTCAGCCGTCGGAATCCTGGACAACATTATCCCCGAGGAAGACCCGACATATGATATCTACCTGAAACAATCGTGGAGACCGGCTGAAAGCATCATTGGAAAATCTGCCCTGGCAGACCGGCACTATTACATGATCTTTACGCCCCCGGGTCTGGAAGGAAAGGACCTGAAAGGACCGGTCCTGAAGCTCCTGCACCACCTGCGTCGGAAACGGGCTGTTATCGATATGCGGGATAACCAGATCATGGTCCGACGCACCATCGAAGAATTCAAGGGCCTTCATTCGGCTCTGATGACCTACTTTGGAGGCGAAATCAAGAGAGGCGAATCGTCGCCCGTGATGCGGTTCATGTTTACCCGTTTCGTAACGAAGTTCATTGCCTTCAGGCGACGCATAGAGGCCTTGATCGGATATACCGGGGGCGATTCCCTTGAACAGATCACCCTGGTGCCTGAAATCGCCCGGCTGGACGCCCAGTCCTATGCCCCCTTCGACCTGGAGAACGGTCCCACCCTTGTACACGGGGACATGAAACTGTGGAACCGGCTCCCCGAGACGTTAAAAAGACATCCCGCCCGCTTCATCGAGGGGCTTCCCAACTATGAGAGGCCCAGCCTCACAGCCTGGCTGAAGGAGCAGGGGGGAGACATCGGCCATAAGTTGAACATCGGCAATCTCATGGATCTTGGGTTTGATCCGACCCGGTTGAAGGAAATCGATGTTGACGGTCAACCCTGCATTTTTGAACGAATTCAAGCGAAACAACTCCCGGATTTGAAGAAAAAGGAGGCCCTATTAGTAGAGGTGGGCTTGAGGATGCGCGGCTGGCGGATCAAAAATACCAGCTTGAATGTGAATCGTCCGCTCCTGACGATCCGCGACAGGGGGAACGCCTATGTCCTGCGGCGGAAGATCGGCGGGATTCACTGGGAGGAGGCGGTGGAGCAGATCCAAAGTTCACCCCGCTTGAGGACCCTCGATGGCTCCCTGAAGCTGCACCGGATGATTGCCGGGACTGTGAGGGAGGCCCACCGGGCCGTGTCTGAGGAACTGAAGGTGGCAGAGGAGGTCCTGAATGATCTCCTGGTCTGCTTTGTCTCGTGGGACATCAAAACCAACCGGCCGCTCATCATGGTCGATTTTACCACCTCCTATCTGACATCGATCTGGATGGCGTGAATTTGGGGTTCACTCAGGATGGCTGTCGCACCACGGCATATCCGGGTGTCTGCGGCGACCGCGTGAGCGACAGGGATCGGATCTTTACAGACCGCCATTTAATCGTGGATCGAATGTCCGGGCTTAAGGGCTTTCAGCAGGAGTGTTGGGTTTCGCTCCGCTCTACCCAACCTACCGGCCTACAGTTTCCATTCAGCAACCAGCAACCAGAGTTAAGATTCACACGAGCACTGCCTCTGGCCTGCAAGAAGGCCAATCTGATCAAGCAGACCTTCTACGGGTTTATAATAGGACGCAGAGCGTCCCGCAAATGCGTTCCCACTCAGAGCGTGGGAACGAGCGGAGATTGGATTGCAGGTTTTTTCAATCATCAATCGACAATCGACAATCATCAATCCAGGACGAACTCCTTCTCCTTGAGCTTGGCATGGGCCGCGGCCAGTCTGGCAATGGGGACCCTGGGGGGGGAGCAGGAGACATAGGTCATATTAATATGGTGACAGAACCGGATGGATTCCGGATGCCCCCCCTGCTCGCCGCAGATCCCGACCTTCAGGTCCGGCCGTGTCTTGCGCGCCCACTCCATGGTGATCCTCATGAGCCTGCCGACGCCCTTGATATCCAGAACATCAAAGGGATTGTGCTGCAATATCCCCCGTTCTTCATACAGGGGGAGGAATTTGTTTTCAGCGTCTTCCCTGGAAAAGGAAAAGGTCGCCTGGGTCAGGTCATTGGTTCCGAAGGAGATGAATTCAGCCAGTTCGGCGATCCTTCCTGCCCGCATGCAGGCCCTGACCACCTCTACCATGGTCCCGAATTTGTAGGGGATCTTGATTTTATACTTCTTCTCTACGTCGCTGTTTATCTGCGTCACGTAGCGATGGACCCATTTCAACTCCTCCAATGTGCATACCTGGGGGATCATGATCTCGGGAGAGACCCGCCCCCCTTCCTGGATATGCTCGGCCGCGGCCTCGAGTATGGCCCTGATCTGCATGGCATAGATCTCCGGATAGGTGATCCCGAGCCTGACCCCCCGATGACCCAGCATCGGATTGATCTCGGCCAGGGACTTAACTTTCTTGAGCATGACCTCCTTGGATTCGATCATGGGACCCTCCAGATGACTGGTCTTGAGTTCTTCCAGCCCCTTGATGATCACATCCAGGTTGGTGGTGTAGCGGTCATGCAATTCGGGATCCAGCATCTTCAGGGTATCGGGCAGGACCGCCATGCCGTCCACGGTCTGTTTCAACTCCCTCAGTTTGTTGATCTCGTCTGAAAGCTCTTCAGCAGAGGGGAGGAATTCGTGTATGGGGGGGTCTAACAGGCGGACGGTGACCGGGTCGCCGTCCATGAGCCGGAAAATCTCCTTGAAATCCTCTTTCTGAAACGGGAGGAGGCGGTCCAGGGCGGCCTCCCTCTCCTGGGTGGTATCGGCCAGGATCATCTCCTGGACTACCGGCAGCCTCTCCGGCTGATTGAACATCCGTTCCGTCCGGCACAGCCCGATGCCCACGGCCCCGTATTTTTTGGCCTTGGAGACCGCCTCGGGGGTGTCTGCATTGGCCATGACCTGGAGTTCGCTGATCTCGTCCGCCCATTCCAGCAGGACCAGCAGGTCTTCAACAAACTCCGGTTCAATCGTCGGCACCTTGCCCAGATAGACGTTGCCGGTGGTTCCGTCAATGGTGATCAGGTCGCCCTCCCTGAGTGTTACCCCGGAGATGACCGCCTCTCTGTTGAGATCGTTGATGACAATGGCCTCGCATCCGGAAACGCACGGCTTTCCCATGCTCCTCGCCACCACGGCCGCGTGGGATGTCTTTCCGCCCCTGCTGGTGAGGATCCCCTGGGCGGCAAAGAAACCGTGAATATCATCAGGCTTGGTCTCCTCCCTCACAAGGATGACCTTTTCGCCCAGTTTTGCCTTGCTCTCGGCCCTGTCCGCATCAAAGACCATCTTGCCGGATGCAGCCCCCGGGGATGCCGGGAGTCCCTGGGCCAAGACCTCAGCCTTGGCGTCCGGATCCAGTCGGGGGTGGAGGAGCTGCTCCAGCATGTCCGGTTGGATCCTCAGAAGGGCCTCCACTTCAGAGATGAGGCCTTCGTTTACCATATCCACAGAGGTCTTGATGAAGGCCGCTGCGTTCATCTTGGCATTCCGGGTCTGGAGACAATAGAGCTTGTCTTTTTCAATGGTGAACTCCAGGTCCTGGACTTCGCGGTAATGGTCTTCCAAGATGTGCCGCAGCTTCTCCAATTCCGGATAGACATTCGGCATGTCTCTTCTGAGTTCGCGGATCGGTTTGGGGGTGCGGATGCCGGCTACCACATCCTCGCCCTGGGCATTGATCATGTACTCTCCGAAAAAGCGGTTCTCGCCCGTAGCCGGATCTCTCGTAAAGGCCACGCCGGTGGCGCTGTCGTTCCCCATGTTCCCATAGACCATTGTGCAGATATTG
>CAYPDL010000079.1:0-18291 GCA_964409475.1 uncultured Desulfobacteraceae bacterium
GTGAATGGCAACAGAAAAATCGCGGATCTCCTGAGGTCGGCAAGGGATAGGCGGCGGGGGGTCACGAAGCATGAGCCATCAGCCATGAGCCATCAGCCATGAGCCACGAGCCATCAGCTATGAGCCATATCCCCCTGGAGCACCCCCTCAAATACCCGCTACCCATCTCCTGACGGGCGTTGTTCTTTCGGTTGTGAGGAAAATCCTCATCTCGAATCCGCAGGGCCTATCCTGCTTGGCAACGGTTCGCGACAGATCCGAAGAAAGCAATCTTGGCCCTGGTCATTCGTTTTATCTGCAGTTGCTCCTACGAGCGGCATCGGGACGCTCTTTTATAATTTAATTGGCGAGAAAATATTAAAATTTTAAAAGAGCGTCCCGGTTGTCCTTTACTGGTGAAGACCGAGGACATAAAGAAAGGCTTTCTCAATGTGGCCGACCTTCTGGAACGCCTTTACAAGGCGGTCATGCCCGACCCCGAAGCCAATGCCTTTGCCGGTAAAAGAGATTTGTTCAAGACATTGGCCCGAAAGATCCGATCCCTGTCACCCCAGGTGGATATTTCGGAGATGATGGACCGTGTCGAGAAATTGCTGGATGAGTCCATCTCCACGGAAGGCTATGTTATTGAGGAGACACCCGCGGGATTTGATCAACACCATCTGGTGGATTTGACCCAGATTGATTTTGAGGCTTTAAAAAGGCGGTTTGAGAAGGGCCGTAAGAGCACTGAAACTGAAAAGGTGAAGGGCGCAATAGCGCGCAAACTGAAAGACATGGTTCGGCTGAACCGCTCTCGCGTGAACTACTTGGAGCGGTTCCAGGAGATGATCGATGCGTACAACGCCGGGAGTGTGAATATTGAGGAGTTTTTCCGCCGGCTGATGGAGTTTGCCGAGGAGTTGGACGAAGAAGAAAAGCGCACCATTTCAGAGCAGCTCTCCGAAGAGGAGTTGGCCCTCTTTGATCTATTGACAAAACCGGAGCCCGAGTTGACCCATAAAGAGCGAAATCAGGTGAAGAAGACTGCCCGGAGTCTGCTGGAGACCCTGAAACAGGAAAAGCTGGTGCTGGACTGGCGGAAACGCCAGCAATCGCGCGCCGAGGTGCGGGTGACCATTGAAGAGATCTTAGACCAAGGGCTCCCAGAGGTCTACACCCGGGAGCTTTTTGCGCAGAAGACGGAAGCGGTATTTCAACACATCTATGAGTCGTATTATGGAGATGAGCGGGGTATCTATGCTGCGGTTAGATAATGGCGAATGCCCCAATCCGTTGCATCGAATAGAGCACCCTTCAAGGGAGGGAGGTTCACATGGCTGGGAGAACACGGGATGAAGATCGTGAAGAGCGAATAACCATGGAGATCATTGTTGATGCATACGGTCCGGAAGAACAGGCCATGGGCTGGTACTATTACCTCGAAGACAAGCTTCAGTTTCCGTTCACCGCTGTGTGCACTGCGAAACGTGCCATCTCACCATTGCACGTGAAGGATGAGGTGGATGTCATTGGGATGGCCCCTGAAGAGGAGTGCGAGAGGGAGATGTTCGTGAAGATCCGCTGGGACAGGGATGGTCTGGCGGTCCCTCTGTCCCAGCTCACGCCGATCCGCGCCACCCCGGAACAAACCAGAGAAGCGGTCGAGGATTGGCATTATTGGGTGGAGATGGGGTATCTGTTGGGTTGATATCCGACTCCGCGATGTTGAAGCTCTGATCAAGCTCGTGGAGCGAAGTGTGATCGAGACTAATGATTTGAGACGCACCCCCCCCTCAGGCGAGGGTGTGGCGCCTAAGGAGGGGTGGAGCGCCGGGATAATTGACCGGCTTTCCGCCGACCCGAGGTATTCTTTCCCGGGCATGCGGGCATTTGTGGCACCCTGGCCAGAACAACAAATCGTACAAGAGTCTCTTGCACAAGTAGATTGGATTTCTGGGTACCTGAGAACAGTTGAACAACTCGAATTTAAATCCCATCGAATTCGATGGGATTTAAAGTCAGGAGCTCTATTTGGCAGATGGCACGGCTCAGACAGTGGTGCGAGGATATCAACCGGGTTCAGTCCGAGGTTGCCTCCGATTTCGTCTATGTGGATGAAGAAAGCTTCCAGAAGTATCAGCCCAAAACCTTCCACCAATTGATCAGCGGGTTCAGGGAATATAAGTAGATCGTAATATGCGGTGCGGCGGATGGAAAGATGGTTTAAGAGCAACCATTATGGGACCGGTAGAATTCGACAAGAAACAAATCACAGCTTTTTGTCGCAAACGGCACATCGCACGTCTATCTGTCTTCGGATCGGCGCTGAGGTCGGATTTCCGGTCCGACAGCGACATCGATCTGCTGGTTGAGTTTGAACCAGGTTATACGCCGGGGCTTTTCGGCATCGCACGAATGGAACGAGAACTATCGGCCTTACTTGATGGACGGAAAGCGGACCTTCGCACGCCCGAAGATCTGAGTCGATATTTTCGTCAAGGGGTCGTTGAACAGGCGAAAATTCTATATGAAACAGAATGACGTCACTCGTTCAAGGTGCAGTCTGGATGCGGCGCATGAGGCTGCCGGTTCACACAGGGTCTCGCGGGGCCGGGGTCAAGAATGACCATCTGGGATTCGAGATCATGTATGTCTATCGCGGGGTCGTGCGCAAATACAGGCCCGACTTCCTGGTGAGGCTGGCCACTGGCGACATGCTTATTCTTGAGACCAAAGGGCAGGAAACAGAGCAGGATAAAGTGAAGCTGCGCTATCTCGATGAATGGGCACAGGCCGTGAATGCCCATGGCGGTTTCGGAGACTGGCGCTGTGCGGTGGCGAAAGCGCCGGGCGATATCAGAGACATCCTGATCAGCCAGAAACCTTCGAGCAACCGATCAGCGGGTTCAGGGAATTCAAATAGACGGAATATGTGTCGGTAAGCAGGACGCAATGCTGCGCTTCTTCGTCGCCGCCACATGCCATTCTCCTATTTTGACAAGGGGTTTCACATGACCAGGAGAAAACGAGATGAAGACCGTGAAGAGGGATTCCCGCATTTTAAAAAGGTCGTTCAAAAGGTTGCTTCCCTGTTTAATGTGAAAATGGATCACATCATCGCAAAAGGAAGATTTAAGGATGTCCACAAGATTCCGGAAGAGCTTTGATATGAAAAGGATTCTATTAGGTGTGTCGATGTTGGTATTGGCCGCGGGGGCTGCATCCTGCGGTAGCAGCAACGCCTCGGATGCAACGGTAAAGAAAGTCATATTCACTCCCGATGCCCCCGAACCGATAGGGCCTTACAGCCAGGGAATCCTCGTTGGCGCCACCCTATACTGTTCCGGTCAGATAGGTATCGACCCCACTACAGGTGAGTTGGTTGAAGGGGGGATTGAGGCGGAGACGGATCAGGTACTCCAGAATCTGGGGGCCATACTTCGGGCGGCAAATATGGACTATGAGGACGTGGTCATGGCTACCCTATTTCTCAAGGATTTGGATGAATGCTCAACAGTAAACCAGGTTTATGCCAGATATTTTGATATCGCTCCTCCGGCCAGACAGACGGTGGAAGCAGGTCGCATTCCTGGAGGCGCGAGCATCGAAATTTCACTTGTTGCCATGAAGCAGGGATGAAGTGGGGATATGGGGACTATATCCTGAAGGACAAATAGGTAAACCCCGATATATGAATGTGTTTGATATCCCTTACGATATTTCTGAGCAAATAGAGGCCGAGGGTCCCCAGATCCGATTCTTTGGTCCACCCGGATGAGAAGCGCCGACCTGCGCCATCCACATCCCGCAGCTTTTTTCCGGCCTGGATCTCTGCAAAGACCCCATCGTCGTCCTTGACCACCTGGAACTGAACGGTCCCGATGTCCTTCTGGCCCTCAAAATGAGAGGCGATGTGGATAAAGATCTCCTCACAGGCCAGGTGCAGGGTAGCCAGTTCCCTCGGGGTGAGTTTCAGGATCTCCACCCCCTTGTTGAGTCTGTCCACAAGGGTGGGCAACTGGGCTACGGATGGAGGTACGCCAAATGCCAGGCGGGGCTTGGGCATCAGGTGGAAGGCGGTGCTGAGAAGGACGGCAGCCAATCCCCCTGCTGCAATGCCGTTGTCGGTCAAGGGAGAAAGGGAAGGCGGAAGGACCCCGGGAAAGAATAGCCGGCTCTCCGCAATGATCCCTATGCAGACCGAGATCCCTACCATGAGACCTATCTGGTTGTTGAATCCGCTTTGCAGGATCAGGCGGAGGCCTGAATGGAACATCATGGCCAAAAGCCCCACCAGGAATCCCGCAAAAACAGGCTCGGGCATGTCCAGGATAACGGCGCTTACCTTGGGCATGAACGCGAGGGTGATGATCAAGGCCACGGCGAACAGGCCAACGGACCTGGATGCAACCCCAGTCATCTTTAAAACAGCGATGTTCTCGCTGTAGGTCTCGTTGGGGAGGGTACCGGCCAGACCGGCCATGATATTGCTTATGCCATCGGCATTGAGTGCGCCCTGAACCCGGTCGTAATCCACTTTTTTGAAGTCTCTGATGGAAACGGTCTGTGCCAGCATGCAATTTCCTATTGTCTGAACCGCGTTCAATACGGTTACCACCATAAAAGCCAGGAGGATAGGGAGATGTTTCATTTCGAGGTTCAGGGCAATTCCCGGGTAGGCGCCCTCGGGCAGACCGAACCAGGGGGACGAATGGAGATGATGGAACTCGAGGATATGAAAGCACCAGGCCATTACATACCCGAATGCCAGGGTGATGATCGGGGACCATATCCTCAAGGCCTTGCCGCCGAAGATATGGATCCCGAGAATGCATGCGAGGGTGATGAGGCCTACAACGAGATTCGCAGCCGTGCCGTAATAAAAAGAACCCTTCTCCCCCATCCATTCATGGATCGTTAACGGCATGAAACTGATGACAATGAGCAGGATAATGGTACCTCCCACCGCAGGTGTGATGATGTGCCTGAGATATCTCAGGAAATAGGAGATCAACAGCTCCACGGGCGCTGAAAGGATGGACATGGTGGCCACGAGCGCAAACCCGCCCAACTGAAGGGCCTGAATCGTACAGGCGAGATAGGCCGTAGAGGATCCCATGAAGATCACCAGCCCGGCCCCTATCTTCCCGAAGCGGACTACCTGAATAAGGGTGCAAAGTCCGCTGACCGCTATGGCAGCGAAGGTGGCAAAGGCGATGTGGTCGGGGGGAACGCCCCCTAATTTGCCTGCGATTCCGGGGAAAAGGGCTACTTCGCCGTACATGACCAGCACATGCTGGAGACCAAGGATCAGGGCCATCCAAAGGGGAGGGGTCTCGTTCACTGCGAAGAGGAGTCTGTCAGGCTGGACGTTCTCTGTCATAGCATCCACCCTGGATATGCAGGATATGATGTGAGTGAATCATTTATTTTATCTCGTTTTGCGTAAAATTACTTTTGATTTGCCCGCCTTCCCAAGGCGGCCTAACGGCCGCAACCAGAAAATCTCACACAGAGCCACAAAGGCACAAAGATTTTTTGTTTAAAGGCTATTAACGAATAACGAACCAATCAAAATTTCTCCGCAAATTGCGCAGAAATTACAAGCCAAGATACTACGGATAAAACGGTGGATTCCTTTGCCAAGGGTCTTATACCATGCCAGCCCTCTTTTGAAAAGAAAGGGAGAGTTTCATAGTCGCGATGAGAACCGTGTTATTTGTTTCGAGCTGAGGGGGATGCCCGTGTTTTCCCTATGATATGTGACGGGGGACACCTTTATAGGGGATTGAGGCTAACCCTTGATAATCAAATAGCTTGATAAAGAGTGTTTGTGACAGTATGTATTATGGTCATGCGCAGGACCGCCCGATTAGATTGCAAAGGCCCCCTCGATCATGTCATGTTTCCATATTTTTTTAAGATAAATAAATGGAGATAATCATGGATCGTTCAAACGACACTCATCTTAAGACAATCGGCTATATCCTGTGGATCTTCGGTTTCACGGGCTCCCATCGTTTTTACTATGGCAAACCCATTTCAGGAACTATTTGGTTCTTTACTTTAGGGCTCTTCCTTATCGGCTGGATCATCGATCTGTTTCTCATTCCGTCTATGGACCGTCAGGCCGATTTCAGGTACCGCAGTGGTCATCTCGACTACACGGTAGTATGGATTTTGCTGACATTCTTAGGCTTATTCGGCATACATCGTTTTTATATGGGAAAGTGGTTTACGGGGATACTGTACCTGCTGTCGGGCGGCATCTTCGGATTCGGGTATCTATATGATCTTTGGACCCTGAATGATCAGGTCTCGCTAATAAACAGCAAGCCGTAGAACGGCATAGCAGCAACAAAAAATATGTCACAGTGGAGTAGGGAGGGAGGAATCCCCCCTCCCCCTCGTCAAACCGGACGTGCGGATTTCCCGCACCCGGCTTTCCTGAAGACTCTCACCGTGGGCATGCACAGTTGTGAATCTGCTTGGCCTTTTGGCCCAGTTTCTGTCTCAAGGAAGTGAGGCTCTGTGGCAGTGTCCTTTCGGACCTCGCCACTGCTTCCGTAGCAGGGTATCCGAATCGGGTCACCTTCTGTCTTACACAAACATGTCCTCAGTAGGGTGCCTTCGCTCTACGGTGATTAGCCGCTTCTTCGCTACTATGAACCCCTCCGACTCCCAGCGGGGCCGAATGACGGTTATTTGGGCAATGTGAAGATGAAGTTGATCCATTCGCCCGGATGGGATTCGGCCCGGATGGCGCCCCCGTGCTTTTCGATGATCTCTTTTGTGATGAAGAGACCCAGCCCTGTGCTCCGGTATCCCTTTACCTCGTCGCCCAGTCGAACGAACCGCTGGAACAGGCGTGCGATCTCTTCGGGAGAGAGGCCCTGGCCCTGGTTCCAGACCTCGAACCGGTAGGCGGTTTCCTCCTCCCTGAAACCAAGCCGTATGGTTCCGTTTTCCATTCCATATTTGAGTGCGTTGTGGAGGAGATTTTTGTAGACGATCTGGAGAAGATCCGGATCTCCCGAATAGGGCATGGATGCAGGCAGTTCGCTCTCCAGCGTCATGCCCTTTTCTTCAATGGCCTGGCCCAGTTCGTCGATGACGTGACTCACCACATCGCTGACCACATCGATCGGTTTGGCCTGTACAATGAGTTCGCCTTTCTCGATGCGGGCCAGATCGAGGTAGTTGCGCGTCATCCTGACGGCCCGGTCAATGCTTTTGGAGATGTTCTTGACCAGGGCCCCCTGATTTTCGGTGAGGGGGCCGGTGATGCCGGTGTCAAGGGCGTGGGCCGAGGTGTAGATCACCCCCAGGGTGTTCTTGAGTTCGTGCGACACAAACCCCAGCATGTCGAGATAGTTGGCATTGATCTGCTGAAGGGAGGTATTGGCGGCCCCCAGTTCCGTGTTGGCCTTTCGGAGCCGTTCATCTCGATCCCTTAGACTCGATGCCATGGCATTGAAGGAGCGTGTCAGATCCAGAACCTCATCGTCCGTGGAGGGTTCGGGTACCTTCAGGTCAAGTTCTCCATCGGCTATTCTTCCGGCAGCATCGGCCAGGCGGCTGAGAGAGCCGGTCAAGCGGCGTGAAAAGATGAACCCCACGGCCAGCACAAACATCACCACGCCGATGGAAACAGCCCCGTAGAGCTTCCATAGCGACCGCTTGATGTCATCGTATTTCTTTGCCAAAACGCCTACATAGAGGATCCCGATGACCTTCCCTTCAATATCATGGATCGGATCATAGGCGCTGATGTACCAGTCATTGACCACAAAGGCCCTGTCATACCAGTTGCGATCATTTTCCAGGACCTTGTCATAGACATCGCTGCTGACCCGGGTGCCGATGGCCCGGTTTCCGTCGGCTGTCATGACATTGGTGGCGATGCGTGCGTCCCACTGGAAGATGGTGACCGTGCCCAGGTCCCTGCCTTCATAGGTCTTGTCTTCAAAGACAATGGAGCGGATCTTGTCGGCGAGGGCATGATTGCGGTTGAGAAGAACCCCCGCGTAGAGTGCGCCGATGATGGTTCCCTTGTCGTCCCGGACCGGGGCGGATGTCATGAGGGCCATACCGGATGCCTCAGCAGTCTTTGCCCGGGGTTTGGCCTTGGCCGTGGGCTTGAACACCATAAAGGCCCGTTCCTCAAGGTCACCCCCTTCCGAATGGAGTCTCTGAGGCCCTAACAGCACAAAGCCGCTGACGGTCTTTCCCTGGAGGGCCTGCCGGATCAGGGGATCGTTGGACAGATAGTCCCCCGTATGATAGGACTCCAGGGTCCGGACGATCACCTGTCCCTTGCTGTCCGTGAGGGAAAGGAAGTCAAACCCGCACTTGCGTCTGACCGCCTCGAGTGCGGCCCGATAGGCTGACGACCGAGGATCCGTGTAGGCGTCGGCGACCCGTCTGCCCCCGGTCAATACCTCTGCAAAGAGCCGCAGGGAGTCCATCTCGCCCTGAATGATGCTCCAGGCAGCGCGCAGGTCGAGACTCACCCGCCGCTGGGCCTCGTTAAGGGTATTGCGGCTGATGAGGAATGCACTCAGAATCGCCCCCATGACCCCAAACAGGACGATGATCAGTACAAAGTTGAGGAATATGCGTTTGTATACAGGAATTCTCATGTTGTATAAGGTTCAAAGGGTTAGCGGTTCAAGGGTCCAGCGGTTGAAAGAGGTTGATCGACAATAAAAAAATAAACCCGATCAACCCAACAACCCTATCAGACCCGAAGAACTTCAGCTTTCATCCGGCGTTGTCCAGGGACGCATACCAAGATCCTTTGCGCCGGGCAGAAGACATATGAAGCGAGTCCCTTCATCCTCCCTGCTTTCCACGGAGATGGTTCCTTTCAGTCGGTCCACCACCTCTTTGACGATGACAAGGCCCAAGCCGGTCCCCTCATCTGAAAAGGCCTTTGCGTTTTCAGCCCGGAAAAACTCTGAAAAGAGGCGGGGGATCTCCGATTCCGGGATCCCGATGCCCGTGTCAGCCACCTCGAACCGGATTCGGTTTGCCGCTTCTGCGCAAAGCGTCACGGTGACCGTGCCGCCTGAAGGGGTATACTTGATGGCATTGGAAACAAGGTTGGCAAACAAGTCGTCGATCATCTTTTCGTCGGCCATGACCCGCGGGAGAGGATCGTCCATACGGAAGGTCATGTCCACGCCTTTTTCAGATGCCTGGGGCCGGTACAGATCTTCGAGCGATTTCAGAATCTCTATGGCATCCACCGGATGATACGCTCTTTCATCCGTACTGATACGCTTCAGGCCCAGTTTCAGCAAATCGTTGATGACATCCCCCAAGATTGCCAGCCGTTTTCTGCACCGGGTAAGGGTGTCTCTCTGAGGATCGCCCACATCTCCCTGGTATCCTTTGAGTATCAGGTCCAGCATGCTCTGCACGGCGCCGATGGGAGAGCGGAGCTGGTGAGCCGCCTTTTTGAGGAACCAGATCTTGTTCAGTTCCCGTTTGAGGTTCTCGATAGCAATGGCGGTCAGATCGGCCATCAGGGAAAAGAATTTCACGTCATCGGGGCCGAAAAAATGCTCAATGTCACTGTACACGCAGAATACGCCAAAGATCATTTTTTCCACCCTCAGGGGGAGACACATCATGGATGCAATCCCCTCCTTCCGGACATCCTCAGGGTACTGGAAGTAGTCGTCTTTCTGGATTTTGCCGATGGTGAAGAAAGATCCCTGAAGGATCTTACGGTTGATGGGGCTTTTGTCAATGTCAATGGCGCCCTTGGCCTTGTAGTCCTCGCTGAGGCCGTGGGTGGAAGCGAATGTCAACCGCTTTCTCTGATCATCCAAGAGTTTGATGGAACACCCCTTCACGCCCATGATCCGTGCCGCATTCCGGGTGGCCGAATCGATCAGATCCTGAAATTCGGTGCAGAGTTCCATCTCCTTTATCATCTCATAAAGGGCGGTCAGTTTGGTGTTGGATGAATCCAGTTCCTTGGACACGGCCAGAAGGCTCTTGCTCTTGGCCCTCAGGCTTGATTTCAGCGTGGTTACCAGGAAGGCGGTGAGCAGGATAGCCGATGCAAAGGTTACATAGAGGGCCAGGACATTGGGCAGGCTCTGGGTGGAGGGAAACAGGAGGCTCTGGAACAGGACCGGCTGAGGAGGAAGGATGCTGGATTCCTCAAGGACAATCAATCCGGCCGTGCCCAAAAGAATCAAACCGGCGTAGATGAAACAGCTCACCGGGGCGAGCAGGATGCCGGCCAAGATGATGTGAAAGATCACAAAGATCAGGAGGGGGCTGGATATGCCCCCGGTCAGATAGATCACGCAGAAGAGGACCAGCAGGTCGAATGTGATTTGCACATGGGCGAAAATGGCATAGTGCCGGACCTCGGGGCGCTCACGGGCACTGAGTCGCCGCCATATCAGGGAAAATGCCGCGTTGTTCAGGGCTACGAAGAGAAACAGGATGGTCAGGGAGACGATGGGGTGCTTGAGGTCTAAGAAATGGCCGATCCAGCCAGCGACAAGGGCCGCCCCCGTGACGACCCATCTCAGATTGATCAGCCAGTAGGCCCTCTCGACCAGTTCTTTGCGGAAAAACAACTGTTCCTTTATCAGCTGATACCCCGGTTTCATAAGGGGATCTCCTCATTGGGTGATTGAGGAATGTGGAGATTCGAGAATTGAGGGATTTAGGCATGAAGACCCGATGATGTCTGTCGCAGAGTTCACAGGGGACACAGGAAAAAACAGGAAAAGCCCTGTGGGCTCTGCGGGCTCTGTGAGACGATGAGAAAGCCTTGATCGCCGATTCCGGTTTATCCGCGATCCATCATGCCCGGCCTTCCTCCCTCAGGATATCCTCAACCGCATCCAGTAATTCATCCGGGTCTATGGGCTTTTCATGGAATTCCGTCACAGGCCACCCCTCTCCCAAGATATGCTGAAAGCTCTCCGGTCCCTTTTCGGCCATTTTCTGTGGAAATGAGGAGAGCATGAGGATGGGGATATCGCGGTGATGGGGGCTGTTCTTGAGCTTGTATGCCAGATCAAATCCATCGGTGTCAGTGGACATCATAACATCCAGGATAATGAGATCCGGGATCTTTTCCGTTATCGCGGCATATCCCTCATCTCCGTTATGGGCAGCCCTTACCCCGTAGTCCCTGCTTTCCAGGATGATACGGATGGTATTGACCAGGTCCCTGTCGTCATCAATGATCAGTATGTCTGCTCCCATGACCTACACCTTTCGAGTTTGAGGTTTGAAGGTTGACGTGTCAAGTTACATCTGTAGGGTCACTGCCGTTTTGTTGCGACGCGGTTGACAATTTCCGAGATCGCTTTTTCAGCCCTCGTCTCGGCCTTCGGGCTTAACCCTTCCCCAAATCCGAAGTCTTCCCCCTGGATAGAAACCAACCATGTTTGCGGGGACCGATGGTATACGGAATCAAGAATCCTCAGCAGGAAAGACGGACTCATCTGGTGCGTCGTGTAGGGCATGGTACCGGATTCCGGCTGGATCTCGGCCCATTCCCATCCGTCCTCCAGTTTGTTCAGGGTCGCGTCAACAAGCACCATCCGTTCTGCCTGCTGCAATTCTTCTGCGAGGGCAGGATCCAGTTGATGCACGGTTCGAAAACGGATATTTTTTTTATGCCCCAATATTCCGGAGAGCCTCTCAACAACATAGGACCCGACGCCGTCGTCTCTCCTCTGGGGGTTTCCATACCCGATAATGCATAGTTCAGATGGGTCGGTCCTGTCCGCCGTCACGGTCTAATTTCTCTGCAACTGGTCTACAATCATGCCATTCGGGCCGTATATCTCGATCTTTAACGCCATCTGGCCCAGGGCATGGGTGGAGCAGGAGAGACAGGGATCATAACAGCGGATCGCCCCCTCCACGCGGTTCAGGATGCCCTCCCTGACCTCGCCGTCATGGATATATTCCCGGGCCACCAGTCCGATGGAACGGTTTATGGCGATGTTGTTATGGCCCGTGGCCACAATGAGGTTTATCCGCTTTATGGCGCCGAATTTGTCAACAACATAATGGTGAATCAGCGTTCCCCGGGGGGCCTCGATGACGCCGATCCCCTCCTCATTGGCAGGGTCCGCGGTGATGCGGATGTCTTGACCACAGACACTGTCCTCTGTCAAGATCTCTTCGGCCCTTTCCAGACACCCCAAGAGCTCGATCAGGCGCGTGTAATGGTACAAAAGGGTGCATCCCCTGAGCCCTTCCCGGGACATCTCCCGATAGACCTGAAGCTCATGGTCGGCCTTGGGAGTGCGCATCCTGTCCGCGGCATTGAGTCGGCCTAAAGGTCCCACCCTGTAGCCCCCGTCGGGATATCCCTGGGGTTTGAAAAAGGGAAATTTCAGGTAAGACCAGGGTTCCACATGCTCACCGATAAAAGAGAGGTACTCGGCCGGATCAAACTCTGCTACGGTCTCCCCGTGGTGGCCGACGATTCTTAGACGCCCTTCGTACATATCGGGGCAGCCCTGGTCATCCATGAGGCCTGCGTAATTGGATTCAAAGTTGGCAAATGCTTTCACCTGTTCCAGATTTTCTTCAATCCACCCCTTGATCAGATCCAGGGCGGCCCGGCAGGTGGCATAGGCCTCCTCAAAGCCCCCCATTAGCCGATCGCGGTCCTCTCTGGAAAGGGCGCTGTTGACCCCTCCCGGGACCGCAAAGGAGGGATGGATCTTTTTGCCGCCCAGGGCCTTGATAATCTCCTGGCCGAAACGTCTGAGCCGTATCCCCTTGACGGCCAGATCCGGAAACGCATTGATCACACCCACCACATTCCGTTTTGCAGGATCCGCGTCCCATCCCAAGAGAAGGTCAGGACTTGCCAGGTAGAAGAAATGGAGGGCATGAGATTGGATAAACTGGCCCATATGCTCCAGTTCCCTGAGACGTTTTGCCGTCTCCGGGATTTCGACCCCAAGGATCGCATCGCACGCCTTTGCCGAGGCCAACTGATGGCTGACCGGACAGATGCCGCAGATCCTCTGGGTAATCACGGGCA
Organism: uncultured Desulfobacteraceae bacterium; assembly: GCA_964409475.1. GTDB lineage: Bacteria > Desulfobacterota > DSM-4660 > Desulfatiglandales > Desulfatiglandaceae > AUK324. The sequence goes on from CAYPDL010000079.1 coordinate 13,028, forward strand.
TTTCCTCAAAGGGTCTTCCCTCGCAGAATCGTTCAAATCCCCTGAACTGCGTCACATGAAACCGGGCATCGCTGACCTCGCCATCTGCGTCCAAATGGATGGTGACCTTGCCGTGTCCCTCCAATCGACTCACAGGATTGATCGTGATTTTCCGTGCTTTGGTCATCGGACCATCTCCTTCGTCCTTTACGGAATTGTACTCAAGGATATGACATCTTTTTTACTTACATCGTCAATATTCAATATTCAATTGTCGATATTTAATCGTAATGCATCATGTCGCTCGGCAGGACAGGTATCCTCCCCGCCAGGATCTCCGTGAGGCTGTAGGCAATAGCCTCCGGGGAAGGGGGGCAGCCCGGCACATAGACATCCACGGCAACGTGATAATTGACCGGAACGGCCTTGTCCAGGAGGAGCGGAAGTTCCGGGTCGACCGGCATCACGCCGCCCACCGTGCTTTCGGTCTCAATAAAGCCGCGCCTCAGGATTGCTTCCTTAGGAACGGTGTTTCTCAACGTATTGATCCCTCCAAATACCGCGCAATCCCCCCACGCCACAAGCACCTTGCAGTGTTCACGGAGCTTACAGGCTATCTTCAGTTCTTCCTCATTGGCAATGCTGCCTTCGATGATCCCTACGTCCACATCAGGAAAATTGAAATCCTTGAAATCGGTAATCGGGGTATCGCATAACTCTACCTTGGAAAGGATATCCACAAGGGCCTCATCCAGATCCAGAAAGGACATGTGGCACCCTGAACACCCTTCCAGCCATACGGTTGCTATCTTGGGCTTTCCCATGAACTAACCTCCCATTTCCTTTTGGGCCGCTTTGCACACGTCATTCCAGGTGTCGAAATCAGGACGAAAACCGGTCCGTTCGGCCAGGGCCGAAAGAATCTGCCATGAATCTCTCACGCCAGAGGGAGGCTCGATCACCTTTTTCTTATATCCGGTTTCAGTCCCGTCCAGGGATGTGTAGGTCCCGTCTTCTTCTATCCACAGCGGGCAAGGGATCAGGACATCTGCCCTGTCGGCCAAGGATTCAGGAATATAAGGAGAGATAACAGCCAGAAAATCGAGGCCGGTCAGTCTCTCTAAGAGGTCGGGATCCGAGACCTGCTCCCCGGCCAGAAACAGGACGCACGCTGTCGCCTGTCCTTTTGAGCCAGGTTCGGCCTCAGATGCAAGGCCCAATTTCCATGCCCCTGAGCTGTTCCCAAACGGTTTGAGGATGATCAGACGGAGGGTTGATCCGGGAAGAAGACCTTTCAGGCGAGATAAATATACCAGGCTGTCGAATCCGGAATCATCGGCCGCCGTGATGAGACCTGCCCCGGTAATAAACAGGGGATTTGAGGCCTCTGAGACGGTCTGGGCAATATCATGGAAAACCGCGGCGTCGGTCTCGCTGAGGCACAGTTTCCGAACCAGTTCTGCCGCCTGCGCCCTCTTCACATCATCGGTTCCGCAAGCCGCCGCTTCGTCCAACAGGGCCTTGATCAGGAGCGACGCGTCCCCCTCTTTCAGGGGGAGATGGTGGGCAGCAAACGGAAAGAGGTCGGCCTGCTGGCCGATGACCGAGACCTTTGTCCTGTTCTCAAAGATGGTCCTGCGGATCAGGGATGAAACGACCGGTTGGGTCTGGTACGGGTCGGCCCCCACGATGAGAATGTGGTCGGCTTCAGGGATCATTTTCCATGAAGCCTCCTTCAAGGGCATGTCCAGACCGGCCCAGGCTCTATGGACGATCCTGAAATGGGCGCCATCGAGGGTATCGATATTGTCGGCGCCCAGACCTCTGCCCATGAGATCCCTAAAAAAAAGGAGGGATTCGTTGGAATGCAGGCTCGACGCAAGGCCCGCGATTGCAGCCCCCCGTTTGACACGGGCGGCTGCGCGAAGCTTGTCAGCAGTCAGGTCGAGGGTCTTTTCCCACCTCTCCTCTGCCAGAGTCCCGTCCCCGTTTCGCACCATGGGACGGGTGAGCCGCCTTCCCATGGTCTTAAGGACCTCAAACCGCCCCTTGTAGCACAATTGTCCGCGATCCGGCCGGCTGTTATCGGCCTCCAGCTTCCCGTCTATCTTGAGGATGGTGTTGTCGTGCACAGAAAAGATCGCCGGGCACATCAGACCGCACTGGGGGCAGAGGGATTCCGTGGTCTGCCAGGCCGTGTCGTGCCCTTTTACCGCGTAGTGGGTCCGGTACCGGTCATATATGGCGCCAGTGGGACAGACCTGCATGCAGACGCCGCAGTTGAGGCATGTGGAGGCTTCTCTTGTCTCACTGAGATCCAGCCCGATCAGGTTATGGGGCCCGCGGTTATTGAAGTTGAGGACACGGGCCCCGGAGATCTCCTGGCAGGCCCGCACGCATCTTCCGCAGAGGATGCAGCGGTTGTGATCCAAGGCCAGGTAGTCGCTCGTGACATCCGTGGGAAACTCATCAAAGGAGGCAGGCACGCTCAAATGGTCCATATGCAGCTCATAGGCCAGTTTCTGGAGTTCGCAGTCCCCGCTCTGGGCACAGATCATGCAGTTATGGTTTCGTTCGGCAAATAGAAACTCCAGAATAGTCCGTCGGCTCTCGATAATACGTTCATTGGACGTCACCACCACCATCCCAACCCTTACCGGGGTGACGCAACTGGCGGCCAGTTTGGGCGATCCATCCACTTCCACCACGCATATGCGGCATCCGCCCCAGGAGGAAAGGGCGGGATGGTGACAGAGGGTAGGGATATGAATGCCGCTCTGCCGGGCCGCCTCTAAAATAGAGATTCCCGGATCCACAAGGACCTCTTTCCCATCAATGGTTATCTTCACCTTTTCAACATTCGTTTCCATTCGACACCTATTCTGGATTCTGGTTACTGGATGATCTCTGCTCGTTTAGGCCTTTACGCCTCGCGCCTTGCGCTTTGTGCCTCACGCTTCCACATCGCACCGCAGACACCTGCAGGACTCTTTCAGGGCCTCTTCCTTAGACATTCCCAGTTCCACCTCGCGGAAATCCGTTATTCTCTGAGCGCAGTCGGCTTCACAAAGGGAGATCCGGGGGGTCTCTTGGATCTCCTCTTCGATGGTGACAGGGATATCAATCGCTTCCTCCTCAGGGACATAGGCCGGTTCGTTGTTTTTCTCCCGTATGGCTGCGTCGATTTCAATGGCCGCGCGGTGCCCAGCGGCGATGGCGCTTACCACCGTATCCGGGCCTGATACCACATCTCCGCCGGCAAAGACCATCGAGGCTGTGGTCTGGGTCTTTTTGCCTTTCACCGTCTCGATAAAACCCCGGTCTGTGATGGTCACGCCGGCCTCTTTCAGGTGAGCCGTATCGTCTGTCTTCTGCCCGATGGCGAGAATCAATTGATCCGCCTCAAAAGGAAACTCATCTCCCAATTTGGGTGCGGATTTCCTGCGTCCGCTCGCGTCAAATTCTCCCAGGGACATGTGTCGGCAAATGACCCGGGTAAGACGGCCATTTTCACCGTCAGCCCTGAGGGGGGTAACCAGATATTTGATGCGTATGCCTTCCTGTTCCGCGGCGTGGATTTCCTCTTCCTGGGCCGGCATATCCTCTCTTCTCCTTCGATAGAGGATGGTTACCTCTCTGGCCCCAAGTCTCAGGGCCGACCGGGAGGCATCGATGGCCGAGTTACCGCCCCCGATGACCGCGACCCGTTCCCCGACACGGGGCGTGTTTCCCAGGTTGACCTCTCTGAGAAACTCGATGGCCCCCCAGACCCCGTCCAGGTCCTGGCCTTCCATATCCGTGGACATGCTTTTCTGGGCACCGATGGCGACGTAGATGGCGTCAAAACCTTCCTGGAGGCGGCTCCAGGAGATGGTATTTCCCGTGACTCCTTCTGGCCCGGGTCCTACCTGGGTATTGCATCGAAGTTCAATCCCCAGGCCGAGGATATCGTTGATCTCACCATCCAGAATATCCCGGGGCAGACGATAGGCCGGGATCCCCCACCGGAGCATGCCGCCGGGTTGGGGATACTGTTCAAAAACCGTCACACCATAGCCTCTAAGTGCCAGGTCCTTTGCCGCGGTCAGGCCGGAAGGGCCCGCACCGATAATGGCTATCTTTTCCTTTCGTGTAACCGGGATCGGCGTCACCGTCGGCCTCGTGCCGTTGTCCGTGATGAAGCGCTTCAGATGCTTGATATCCAGGGGTGCATCGAGGGTAGCTCTCCTGCATTTGGTTTCGCACGTGTGGTCGCAGACCCGGCCACAGATCCCGGGGAAGGGGTTGGTCCTGAGAAGGACCCTGTAGGCATCGTCCAACCGGCTGGCCCGGATCAGGGCCGTGTAACTGGGGATGTCCATCTGGACGGGACAGGCATGCATGCAGGGGGATTTGAAAAACGCGGAGCAGACAACGGCAGGGCAGCGTCTGTCACGGATGTGGGCCTCATACTCATCCCGGAAGTAGCGGAGGGTGCTAAGCACCGGGTTTGGGGCTGTCTGGCCCAGGCCGCACAGGGCCGTGTTGCGGATGATATCGGCCCATTTTTCCAGGGTCTCGATATCCCCCTCCTTTCCCTTTCCCTCGCAGATGCGGGTGAGGATCTCTAACATCTTCTGGGTCCCCACCCGGCAGGGCGTGCATTTGCCGCAGGATTCATCCCTGCAGAACTCCATGAAAAACCGGGCCACGTCCACCACGCATTTGTCTTCATCCATGACAATCATGCCGCCCGAGCCGACGATCGCGCCCAGCCGGGTAATGGACTCATAATCGACCGGCGTATTCAGATGCTGGACCGGGACGCATCCCCCGGACGGACCCCCCAACTGGACTGCTTTGAAGCGCTTGCCGCCGGGGATGCCGCCGCCGATGTCGTGGATAATGGTCCCGATCGGCGTCCCCATGGGTACCTCCACGAGGCCCACATTCCGGACATCGCCGGTGAGGGCAAAGACCTTGGTTCCCTTGCTCCGCCGGGTCCCCATGCTCCCATACCACTTGCCCCCCTTCAGGATGATCTGGGGCACATTGGCCAGGGTTTCCACATTGTTGAGGATGGTAGGCTTCTTCCAGAGTCCTTCGATGGCCGGAAATGGCGGCCGGGGTCTGGGGGTTCCCCGCTTCCCCTCAATGGATGTCATGAGGGCGGTCTCTTCGCCGCAGACAAAGGCCCCGGCCCCCCGGTAGACCTCCAAATCGAAATCGAAGCCGGACCCGAGGATGTCCTTCCCCAGAAGACCGTAGTCCTGGGCCTGATGGATGGCCAGATTCAACATCTTGAC
>CAYPDL010000080.1:0-9560 GCA_964409475.1 uncultured Desulfobacteraceae bacterium
CCGTCTTCCTTAGCGGCGCCTAACCGAAGGCCCCAACACTGGCTCTGGTACCCTACCCAGCCGGCGCTTGAGATGGTCTGCCCCGCCTCCATATCCCTTTGAAGGGAAGCTCCCACCGAGAAACCATGGACAAGGTTCACCTCGGCACGGAAGTTGATATTTGTCTGGCCGTCTTGAGGGTCTTTATAATACTGGTAGTTCACCTCGTAGGAATCCGTCCTCCCGCCGGCTCGTGTGACAGAGAGGCTCCCGGAGAGGGTTGAACGGGAAAAGGTATGGTCATAGTGATCCCACCCCGCGCTTCCCCGCAGATCAAGGGACGTAAAAGGTCTCACAATCAGTTCTGCCATGAGCGGGGTGAAAGGCCTGTCATCATCCTGGTTCGGAGTGTCAATATCATAGCCCTGGTACAGTTTAAATGTGCCCCACTGACTGTAGGTGATCCTTCCCTTCTTGTCTTCAAAACGGGCGTCCAGGAAGTTTTCAAGGGCAAATGCGATACGGTTCCTGCTCTCGTCCTCATCCTCGTCCTGGCTGATGGAATCAAACCACGGGCTTTCATATCCGCCCCTGCCAACGGGAGAAAACCAGGGGGTACCGTCTCCGTTCGTACGGTATCCCTTGTACTGGTAGGTGAGCACCGGAGAGATCTTGTGCCGCAACCTCTTGGCATTGAACCACTGAAGGTCGTACACCCGCTCCACATTGGTGGCCAACCTGGCGCCTGCCTCATAGGCCGTCTGGTACTGGTTGTCCTTCTTTCCCTCATTGTCATCGGCCCAGAGGCCGTTATAGGTATAACTGAAGGATGGCTCAAACTGGACATACGGTCCGATCCAGAAGGGAAAGTTTACCTGGGGAGAGATAGAGATGCTGTGACCCTTATCCGCCTCATCGCTCCATACGTAATCGTAATTGGATTCAAGGTTGAAAAATACGGGCAACTTTCTGATCTGCTCGGGGAGAAGCGTGAAATTGAGGCCCCCCACAGGTTCCTGGGTCTTCTTGCTGTCGGCAGGATCTTCCATTGGCTGATAATAGCTTCCGATCCCCTGCAGGCTGTATGACTCGCCGTCTCGACTGAGCCTGAGAGCGGACCTCCTTGTGGGAGAACGTTTTTCCGCAAACGGACGATTGGATTCCTCATCCATATTTGTCCTAGATGAAAATCCGAAAAGCTTCTCTTCAAATTCCCTAAGATAGTCCTGGTCGCTGACATAATCCGCGTCGAGACGGGCCGCCACATTGAGAGGGAGATCCTGGTCAGCCCAGCCTCTCAGCCAGTACCGCGTGCTGTTGGTGCGGGCAAAGGGGCTGATCTCCAAGGCATCCTTGTCGGTCATATCCTTTGTTTTTTCTTTATCCGAGAGAATATCGAACTCCAAAACGCCCTTTGAATTGTCGCCTTCAATATAACGGAATTCCACCCCCTGCATATATCCCCGGCTGCTCATGTAGCGGCCATAGAAGGTGGCATCGGTCTGGTCTGAGATCGCCCAGTAGAAGGGGATTTCGAATTCGCCGCCGTTGAGGGTGGAATAGCCTAAACGGGGAGGGAGCAGGCCGGACTGGCGTTTGGTCTTGGCAGGAAAGATCATGTAGGGGACATAGATGATGGGGAGGTCTTTCACCCGGAATGCAGAATCTTTGACCGTTCCGTAGCCCTCGATGGTCACCTTGACCTCGGACCCGGTGATGGTCCAGTCCGGATGGGCGCCATCGCAGGTAGTCAGGCTGCATTCCTGAACCACATAGGTATCCTCCCCCACCTTCTGCATGTGACTTCCCCGGATGTAATAGTGATTGGCCCTCAGGAAGAGAGATGCGTCCGCGATTTCTCCGGTCTGGGTGTTGAGATTGAAGGTCCCTTCCCTGCCGGTAACCACATCTCCCTCTGTCTCCAACCGCAAGCCGCCGGAAACCTTGGCGATCCCCGTCTTTACATTGAACTCGGCATGCTGCGTGAAAAGGGTCTGCCCTGCTTTTGTAATCACCACATCCCCTTCTGCAAGGTAAGTGCCTTCCTTTTCATTGTATGTCAGGGAGTTGGCAGTGATATCCCAGGGGATCGTATCATCGTCCAGCAAACCCCTTTTTGTCGGCAGGTTCCCTGCCAAGAGACCGTCCGCACTCAGGAGCAGATACAGGACGATGATTGCGCATACGGCAACGGGTCTTAGGGGGCGTCGGGGCCGAATGGTAAGGTTCCTCCTTCACTTCATTCTAAACGATCCACCCGTCCATTACCACAAAGCAAGGGTTATGACAACTCATATGAAACTTGGTTCTGGTTAATCGCTTCTTCGATGATCTTCTTGACATTACGGCGCAACATCATTCAGAATATGATTGCCAGTTGAATCGCCATGTTCAGAGACACTCAGACATTCCGCTGATGAACGATCCAGCCACAGAAGGGCATGATTCTTCTCTGGATTGCCACAACGTTTGAGTCGAGATGAATATTATGAGCAGAAAGGCGTTGAGGAGTTTTACATATCACCTGAATATTGGATGGAGGGAACCATGATCGTCAAGAAACTTGCTGACACCCCTTTCGCAAACATGACAGGCCATGACAACATCACCAAACAGATCGTTATCGGCCCGGACGACGGATCCAAAGAAATTGTTCTGCGCTATTTCAGAGTAGCCCCGGGAGGATCGAGCCCCCATCATCATCACGCTTTTCCACACCTGGTCAAGGTGGAAGCCGGAAAGGGGATCGCCATTGATCCGGAAGGCAAGGAACATCCATTGGAGGCTGGGGATTACGTGTATATTCATGACAATCAGCCCCATTGTTTTAAAAACAGGGGCGAAGAATCCTTCGAGTTCATATGCGTTGTGCCCGGAAGAGGGGAAGGATAGCCTCTTTTGCAGGGATAGGCAGCTTCACCCGGGTCAAGAGGAAGAGTGTGAAAAATACAAAAAAGATCTTGACAGATAATAAATGTGTAAATATTATCTTTAGTTTTTTAGGCATTTATCACGGACCCCCCCGGTTCACGCAGGGCCCATGAATCCTTAACAATACGGCATCGAGAGGCTGATTGAATGTCGCATTTCAATCAATCGATTGAAGGGGCATTCTTCGAACTTCTCGGAATCCTGCCCGGTAGGGGATTATGTTCCCCTTGTGAGAGGCTGGTTTTTTTCAATTTCATGGGGGTCTCAATTCGCAATTCCCAAATTTCGCATCTCCTTTCTGCCTGAGACCGGCAGGGGCATCCGAATAAGGGAAATCAACAGGGAAATGGTACAAAGGACATGGCTAAGAATACAAAAAAGGGAAAGATTGTTATCGACAGGGAACGGTGCAAGGGGTGTCATCTGTGCATCGACGTCTGTCCCAACAACAGGATCGAAGTCGACGCGTCGCTCAATAAAAAGGGCTATTCGCCGGCTCGGTTCAAGGAAACCGTCAATGAGGGCGATAAGGGCTGCACTGGGTGTGCCCAGTGCGCAACGGTCTGCCCGGATGTAGCTATCGAGGTGTATCGTGCCAAGTGAAAAAATGTTAATGAACGGATCCCAAACCGTGGGAGAAGCGGCGGTTCGCGCTGGATGCCGTTACTATTTCGGCTATCCCATCACCCCGCAAAATGAACTTCCGGAATATCTATCCGCCCGGATGTTAGACGTAGGCGGTACATTTATCCAGGGCGAGAGCGAGGTCGCATCCATCAACATGGTTCTCGGCGCCTCGGTTGCCGGAGGAAGGGCCATGACATCCTCATCGTCCCCCGGTGTCTCCCTCAAGCAGGAGGGGATCTCGTACATGGCCGGCATGGAACTTCCCGCGGTCATCATCAACATGATGCGGGGAGGACCCGGACTCGGAAATATCGCCCCCTCGGCGGCCGATTACTTTCAGGCAACCCGGGGCGGCGGCCACGGCGACTACCGGACGCCTGTATTGGCGCCGGCCGGGGGCCAGGAATTGGTTGACCTCACATTTGTGGCCTTTGATCTGGCCGACAAGTATCGCAATCCGGTCATGCTCTTGGGAGACGGTCTGATGGGACAGGTGATGGAACCGGTGGTCTTCCCCGATTTCATCGACCTGGCGGATCTGCCCAAAAAGGACTGGATCCTGGATGGCTGCAAAGGCCGTGAACCGAGGGCCATCTATTCCATGCTCCTCGGGCAGCAGGGTGAACTCTACAAGCATAACCTCCATCTTCAGGAAAAATATGACCGCATGACGGCCGAAGAGCTGCGATGGGAGACAAAAGAAGCAGAAGACGCCGAGGTCGTTGTCGTGGCCTATGGCACGGCAGCACGTATCGCCGAAAGCGCCGCTGAAGAACTCAAGGCCGAGGGGATCCGTGCGGGCCTGTTCAGGCCGATCACCCTGTGGCCCTTTCCCCTCCCTGCCCTCAGAGCGCTGTCCAAAAAGGTCCCCAAGATAGCGGTCTTTGAATTGAGCATGGGCCAGATGGTAGAAGATGTGATCCTCTCGGTCGGCGAGAGGGCCGAGATCTATTTCCATGGCCTTCCAGGAGGAATCATTCCCACCCCGGCCCAGGTGGCCGGATTCATCCGATCGGCCGTCAAGGGCGACGGAATCGTGGGCCGGAGGATTGACGTATGAGCGAACAAATTGAATACACGAAAATATTTGGCAGACCGGAATCCTTAAAGGAGACGCCGACCCATTACTGCCCGGGGTGTGGCCACTCCGTGGCACACAGACTGGTGGCCGAGTGTCTGGACGAATTGGGACTTCGCGAAAAGACCATCGGGGTCCCGCCCGTGGGCTGTGCGGTCCTGGCCTACAACTACTTCAATTTCGACATGGTTGAGGCCCCGCACGGCAGGGCATTGGCCGTTGCCACCGGCATCAAGCGGGTCCACCCGGACAAGTTTGTCCTTACTTATCAGGGCGATGGGGACCTGGCCGCCATCGGAACGGCCGAAACCATCCATGCAGCCAACCGGGGCGAGCGAATCTCAACCATCTTTATCAATAATGCCATTTATGGGATGACCGGCGGTCAGATGGCCCCTACCACGCTCCTGGGTCAGAACGCCACCACGGCCCCCGGCGGTCGGGACCCGCGTCTCCACGGCAGGCCTATCGACATCTCTCGCATGTTGGCGGTCAGCGACGGTGTGGTGTTTGTCGAACGCTGCGCCTTGACCTCTTTCAAAGAGATCCGCAAGGCCAAGAAGGCCATCAAAAAGGCCTTCCAGTGCCAGTTGGACGACCTGGGCTTCTCCCTGGTAGAACTCCTGTCCCCATGCCCCACCAACTGGAAGCTGACGCCCAAGGCTTCATGGGACTGGGTTAACAACGTGATGGTAAAAACTTACCCCTTAGGCGTCATCAAAGATATTACCGGATACGAGGACAAAAAATGATTACCAGAACAACATTCGCAGGCTTCGGCGGCCAGGGCGTCCTCCTCATGGGGTATGTGCTGAGCCACGGGGCCATGCATAAAGGACTCAATGTAACGTACTTTCCCTCATACGGCGCTGAAATGCGGGGCGGAACGGCCAACTGCACGGTCACCCTGTCCGACAGGAAGATCGCCTCGCCGGTAGCGTCCAACCCGGATATTGTGGTGGCCATGAACTTCCCCTCTCTCCAAAAGTTTGAATCCACCGTGATTGAAGGGGGAACTGTTTTTCTGAACGCCTCTCTGTTTGAGGAAAAGCCCTCCCGCACGGATATCGAGGTCGTGTCGGTGCCCACGCTGGAATTGGCCCGCGAGGCCGGATCAGAGCGCGGGGGAAATATGGTCATGATCGGCACGGTCTGCGCCAAGACCGGGATGTTGACCCTGGACGAGACCATCAAGGGGATGCAGGCGGCACTCAAGGGGAAAGCGAAGTTCTTCGGACTCAATCAGAAGGCCATTGAAAGAGGATTCGCCTTTGTAGCGGACGGGAAATAGCTTCCTCTGTTGTAAGCACCGATAAACATCATCAACCCCGATGCTGAGATGACAGGGCAGTTCGCATATCGCCTTGCGTCATAACCAGCATCGGGGTTTGAAACATCCATTCCCCCTTCCAGATTCGGCATCCCGTGCTGTGTGTGCGAGTGTCTTTTTCAGAAATCCATTCCGACGGCCGCCTTGTACAGGGTAGCTTCCCCCTCAATCAGATACGGACCGACAGCGGACGGGATGAGGACAGACATGCCTTTTCCCACGATCTCAAACTGCCCGCTCCGCAGATCCTTGATGCGGGCCTCGCCTTCCACGCAGATCATAATCTCCACGCCTCGATCCTCCTCATCTGTGAATGTACTGTTCTCAGACACGGCAATTGCCGATAACTGGAATTCTGATGCCTGGGTTTCATAGACCCTTTCGGTTGCTTGTCGCCCGGGTTTCAGAGCGATCTTCTGTACAGGCCCCGGGCTGAAATTCACGATCCTGAGCAGTTCCGGCACATCCACATGTTTCTGGGTGAGCCCCCCTCTCACCACGTTGTCGGAATTGGCCATCAGCTCCAGCCCCACCCCTTTCAGATAGCTATGGAGTTCACCCGCCGGAATGTAGATGGCCTCCCCCGCTTCTAAAGCGACCAGGTTGAAGATAAGGGGGGATAAGACGCCGACGTCTCCGGGATATGCCCGGTTGAGTTCAACCATCCACCAGAACGCCCGGTCCAGGTCCATGGATTGTCTGGCACGTCCTACTGTCGATTCAATGGCTCGCTTTCTGCGGGCCGGATTCATGGAGACCAGGGAGGTAAAAAACCGCCTCAACCCTGAAGGGTCGGGGGCTCTTTTCAACCCATCCAGTTCATGGGAAGGGCCCTCATCAGAAACCTGACCCAGGAGGCGCAAGATATCGTCGGGGGATCGAAATCCCTTGAGGGCCTCGAACCTCGTGACCGCACACAGGATCTCCGGCTTGTGATGGGGATCTTTGTAGTTGCGCTCGGGTGCGTCCAGGGGGATCCCGAGACGGTTCTCCCGTTCAAATCCCTTCCGCGCCTGATCAAGGTTGGGGTGGGCCTGGATGGAAAGGGGGCGGTCGACAGCAAGGACCTTGAACAGAAATGGAAGCGTATTGGAGAACCTTTCAGCAACGCCTTTGCCGAGCACCGAAACCGGATCTCTTTCAATTACCGTGTCAAGAGTCTGCCACTCGCCCGCTAGCATCACCTGTGAAGGGGCCTTTGGATGGGCCCCCAACCAGAGCTCGGCGGCCGGCCTTTCAGACGGCACCGGCAGACCCAGAAGCGACGGTATGGCGGTTCTCGACCCCCATGCATATTCCTGGACCGGGTTCTTCAGCGGAGCGATTTTATTCATACATCTCTCCCCGGCCCCCTACCCTTCCAGGTCGATCACGCCATTGATCGTCGTCTCAATCTCACCGGTCTTCCCCCAGTAGAAATGATCGGCCCCCTTTATAATCTTGAACGCTGCCTCGGGATTCCAGACCGGCAGCATCGGTTTGATCATGGCAGGCGGCGCAATATCGTCCTCAGACCCGGCGATCACCAACCGGATCTTCGGGCAGGCCTTAAGAAAGGAGAAATCAAGAAAGTTCACAGGGGGAGAAACCATGATCATCCGCCGGACATGGGTCAAACGCTCAATGCATTGCGCATTGATCCAGACCCCGAAGGAATAACCTGCCAGGTCAATGGACGTCTTGCCCAATCCATACAGATACGCCACTGCGGCCCTGACATCCTCCTGCTCCCCTGTCCCGTTATCGTATGCCCCTTGGCTCCTGCCCACACCCCGGAAATTGAACCTCAGCGTCGTATACCCCTTTTCCCCGTAGACCCGCGCCACCGATTCAACCACGTTGTTGTCCATAGACCCGCCATACAGGGGATGGGGATGCGTCACAACCACCCCTTTCCGGCCCTGGCTTTCGCTGATCAAACCCTCTATGTTCAGATCTTGCGACGTGAAAATTACCCGTTCCTCTTTCATTCGACACCCTTTGCGTTTGCCCTCTTCTCCGTCAAAACGATAAGTGAATAATCTCGAATTGTTCTTCGCTGCTATGCACGGAAAGCTACCCCAAATCACATGAACCTGCAACGTTTTTCACTAAAAGCCCTCCTCCGACCCATTAGAAGATGTCTACGGATTTCCTGCTATAGTCTTCAAGAAAAAGTTTTTGGGGTTCCTGGTATGCATCATCTTGTTTCCAAGCCGTTGTTCAATCAATCCCGCTTTCAAGCGGGACAAATCGACCATCACAAATCCTATATACCTGGATGGTCAGATACTCAGATACCCGTCCCGGCCCAGGCTGGTGGCCAGCATGACCGTGTTGATATCGAGATGTTCCTTCCAGTTGTCAGACGCTTGGGTCCTGGGTTCCAGCCAGAACTTTTCAATGACCTCACAGAGCGGCCTGTACTGGATCAGTGATTGTATTGCGGATTGGAGCCGATGCTTCCTTTGAAAGAAATCCGATTTTCGATCAACCAGGTCTTTAAGTCTTTCGATCGCCCGAAGACCAATGGCCAGTCCCACTTCCCGAAAGGCGAGACGATACTCGGCCGGGAGGTTCAAGGCGTTGTTCTGTGCATAGTATTTGAGTCCAAGGAGGGAATCTCTTAACAGGGTCTCCAGAAGGTCTTCTCTCTCAACCTCCTTAAGAATGATCAACTGGGCGACCCGAAAGGCATCGCACAGAAGACCTCCCAGCCCCAGGGGATCACTCGTAGCCCATTTTTTTCCCTTACAAATGGCCGCCATATCCGCAATCTCTGCATCGAGATTCGAGCCATGCGAACCGCCGGCATTTTCGGCGTTTCCTGTATGGAGTTCATGATAAGTGATCCATCCATCAAGCGGATCATGATGTCCCATGGACGGTACAAGAGGATAGGAGAGATCAATACTCATTTTCCAGTACATGCTTTTCTTTTCCCCTGAAGGCGGCGCATAGGTGAACCGCGCGTGGGCCGTTTTCGCCAGTTCCACGGCCCATTCGTTGAAATGGTCATCCCCGGTAACGCAGCTCATACAATGGAGCGCATGCATCCATCGGGTCAGGTAGTGGAAGTATTGCCCGTCCCGATCCCATTCCAGCTCTTCTTGAAACGGCTCCTTCGGCCTCCGTTCGTTCAGCTTTTTTCCTATCCGCAGTCCGCCCTGCGTGGGATGCATTTTGCCTTCCTCCTCGTCCAATCCGCTGATCCATCCGGTTCGAGAATCGTCTACACGGTGTTTGCCCAATACATCATGGACCTGATCGATGAGGCGTAAGGCCAAAGACTTGAATTTCTCGTCGCCTGTTAGAGCATACAGCTCCAGAAAGTTGCACACAGCAAATGCATCGGTCCACAGATACCGTCGCGGTGTTTCGCGGGCCGGTTCAAGCCCTGTCCCCAGGGCAAATTCATGCATGAGTTTTTTGACCATGTCGGTATGAAATGCCTCTTCCATCTCCCCTTCCCCGATCTGTTGTGGTTGATCACGCCTGCCCCGGTTCCCTGTGAATGATATAGGGTTCCCTTGAATCGTCAGGCTGCTTCAGGTCCTTGGCGGCATGCTGCCGTCATGCTTTCAAATCTACAACCAAATGCAGTCTGAAGCAAGCGGCAGGGCCATGGTGGAAAAC
>CAYPDL010000080.1:9660-18171 GCA_964409475.1 uncultured Desulfobacteraceae bacterium
TGGAAAACCTGAAAAGCCTTCTTGAGCTGGCCATCGAGTTTGAAAAGGATACGATCCTCTTCTACCAGATGCTCAGATCGTTCATTGATGACAGGGGAGTCTTGAACGGCCTTGACAATATTGTCGAAGAGGAAAGCCGCCATGTTGACGAGCTTTCACTCTCCTTGGTTTCTACTCGCCGGTAAATACAGGCTTTCGCTTTTCCAGAAAGGCCTGAAATCCTTCCATACGGTCTTTTGAGTCACGCACCCGCGCGCTCCCCTCGGCCTCCACCTCGATCCCTCTGTCCAGTCCCTCATACTCGCCGGCCGCCATCGCCTTGAGCACGCAACTGACCGCAATGGGGGGCCGCTCCGCCAGCCTTTGAGCCAATTCCAGGGCATCATTCATCAGCCTTTCCGGCGTCGTCACCTGGTTTACCAGACCGGCCTCAAGGGCCTCCCGGGCATTCAGCCTCTTACTGAAAAGGATCATATCCAGGGCCTTGGCCCGGCCCACGAGGCGGGGCAGCCGCTGGGTCCCGCCCCAGCCCGGAATGATCCCCAGATTCAACTCGGTCAGTCCGAGCCTCGCCTTGGGGGCATCCACCATAATCCGGAAATGACACGACACGGCCAGCTCCAGTCCGCCGCCCAGGGCATACCCGTTGAGGGCCGCAATCACCGGTTTCGGAAACCGGTCGATCCGTGTCCACAATGCCCTGGCCTTCGGGCTGATCAAGGCGGCATTCGCCGCATCCTTCACGTCAAATCCTGCTGAGAAACACGTATCCCCCGCGCCGGTCATGATCACGACTCGGGCATCCGAGTCGTTTTCCACCTCGTCGATCGCCCGTTCAAACGCCTCCACCGTGACCAGGTCCCAGGCATTGGCCGGCGGATGATCTACGGTAATGATGCGGATGCCGTCCCGTTTCTCTAAAATGATGTTCTTGTCTGTCATCATCCTCTTCTTTCTCCTCTCTCAATTTTTTCCTGTGCGGTTGGGGCTCACCCCTTCTGGCCATATCTTTTTGCCAGCCCTTCAAAAATGGCTTGCCTTTTCGAGCAGCCTCTTTTAATATTCAAACAAATAAACATCGTTAACGCTCTTCGTTATTTTATCTTATCATGGCCCGTCAACGCAAATACTTTGTTCAATCCTTAGCCCGGGGGATATCTGTACTTCAGGTGTTTTCTATGGAAATGGGATTCCTTGGCAGAGACACACACAAGTAGTTCTATCTTGGCCCCAAGGTCTTTCTCTCGCCCTTAATTCCATTGCAATCCCCCCTGTCAAACCATGAGAGAAGAGTCATTGCGGCAATAAACCTGTCCCTCTCTTCAGAAAATGCAACGGGAACTGTCCTGATTGATGCTATGCGGGAAATCGTGAAACAAGGTCGCAACTTGTCAGAGTTGTTGGGATACGAAGGAGAGGTTCCACTGATCGTTCCGTAGTTTCCCAAGGGAAGATCGAAATGAATGTTGGATATCTATTAACAAACTCTGCCAACAAGTTTCCCGACAGACTCGCGATTATCTCTCAAGAGGGCCGGGTCACCTTTAAGACATTCAACGATAGAACAGATCGGCTCGCTGTCGCCATGATCAAGGCCGGATTGAAAAAAGGGGATCGGGCAGCGATTCTCTTTTTTAACAGCGCCTACTTCGCTGAAACCTATTTTGCTGCGGTCAAGGCGGGTCTGATTGCCATGCCGGTGAATTTTCGACTGGCCGCACCAGAAATCCTTTTCATCCTCAATAACTCCCAGGCAAAGATACTCTTTTATGACCCGGAGTTTGAAACCCGCCTCACAGATATGCAAGAAGGCTTAGAGACGGTTCGATTCTTTGTTTCACCCCATAACGGCGGTTCGAAACTGGCAACAGCCTATGAGGCTTTTCTTTCTACTGGAGACGCCTTCAGGTCCGATTTCCCCCATGTCTCGGAAGACGACCCATGTCAGCTCATGTACACATCAGGGACAACGGGCAGACCGAAGGGGGCCGTTCTTACCCATCGCAATATCATCTGGAACCTCTTTAATACCATTTGTGGGAGAGAAGATCAGCCTGGAGAAAAGGCCATGATTGTGGGGCCCCTTTTTCATACCGCAGCATTGAATAATCACTTCACAATCCAGGTAGCTCTTGGGGGAACCAGCATTTTGATGCGGAAATTTGACCCGGAGACCTTGCTCCAGACGATCGAAAAGGAGAAGGCCACCCTCATGTCCGGCGCCCCCGCACTTTACAACATGCTGATTCAGCACCCCGATGCTCACAAATATGATGTCAGGTCTATTACCAAATGCACTGCCGGGGCTGATAAACTGCCCATGGAAACCAAGAAAAGGATCATGAAATTCTTCCCCAATATTGAAGGTGTTTATGATGTTTATGGCTGCACTGAGGCATCTCCCTGCATCACGATCCTCAATGCAAGGGATTCCCTGAGAAAAGACATGTCTGTAGGCAAAGCCCTCCCTTTTCTGGAGGCTCGCGTTGTGGATCAAGATGACAGGCCGCTGCCGCCTGGAGACGTTGGGGAGATCGTCTGCAGAGGGGCAAACATCATGCAGGGGTATCACCAGGATCCCGAGGCAACAAAAGAAGCAATTCGAGATGGCTGGCTCCACACTGGAGACCTGGCAAGGATGGATGAGGAAGGTTTTTTTTACATCGTTGATCGCAAAAAAGATATGATTGTCAGTGGTGGGGAAAATATATACCCAAGGGAAATCGAAGAGATCCTCATCAGACATCCAGCCATTGCCGATGTAGCCGTGGTGGGTATCCCGGATGAAGATTGGGGGGAATCGGTAAAGGCGTTTGTCGTCATAGAAGAGAATCGTTCAATTGATGCGCAGGCCGTGATCGAATTCTGCAAGAAGTTCCTCGCCAGCTACAAGAAGCCAAGGACAGTCGTTTTTGTTCCTTCGATCCCTAAGAACCCGTTAGGGAAGGTACTTAAACGCGTCCTGAGAGAAGAGAGGCATTGAAGATCGATCAGCCCATAAAAAGGAGGTGATTGAAGAGGTTTTCATCAAGGGGTTTCATAACAAACCAAGACCAAGGAGGAAGCAACATGAAAAGACGAATGATGATATGGGCCATTGCGTGTGTTTGCATGACAGTATTTGTAGCGGGAGTCACTTCCAATCAGACATTTGCCGGCGACAAGCGCCTCCTGTCCATTGCCACAGCCAGTACCGGAGGCAGTTGGTATCCAGCCGGGGGCGCCATCAGCAGTCTGATCAATAAATACGTGCCCAATACCGAGGCATCCGCACATCCATCCGCCGCCAGCAGAGAGAATATTCGACTGTTGCAGGAGAAGAACACCGACCTGGCCATGGTCATGCCAAGTGTCGCCTATTTTGCTGAAACCGCGACAGGGCTGTACGAGGGGAAGCCGCCTGCAAAAATCAAAGGCCTCTTTTCGTTCTGGGGAATAGACCTCCTTATCATTGCCCGTGCAGATAGGGACATCTACAAGATCGAAGATTTGAAGGGAAAGAAGGTCGGGTTTGGCCCCCCTGGAAGCGGGAGTGCCAACATGTCTCAAAAGATCCTGGAGGAATATGGGCTGAGCTATCAGGACGTAAAGCCCCAGTTCATCTCCGCCACCGAGCAGTCTCAGGCCTTGAAGGACGGGACCCTTGACGCGGCCATGTATACCATCGGAACGCCCGCTTCCACATTTGTTGATCTCTGCACCCTTACCAAATGTCGGCTGATCCCCATAGAAAAGGATATGATGGAAAAAATCGTGAAAAAGTATCCCTATTATGCGAAATCGGTCATCCCTGCCAATGCCTATCCACAGATCAAGACCGATACTCCTGCCCTAAAATGGGTTGGACTGATAATCACCTACGATGATCTGGATCCCGACCTCGCCTATCAGATTGTCAAGACGGTCTGCAAGGATCACCTGGATGAGTTCAAAGAATGCCACGCACAAGCAAAAAATTTAACGACAGATGATATGTCAATGGGGATGTCAATCCCCTGGCATCCGGGTGCGGCCAGATTCTGGAAGGAGATCGGCGTCATCAAGTAACTGATAATATTCACGAAGCGTCTCGCCCGTCCCGGCCCTTACGGCTTGGGGACGGGCGAACAAGCCAGTTTATGGGAATGTGCATCGCCTGGTTGAGGCGAGGCCGAGGGCTTACATTCTGCGAGTTGCTCCAGGCAATGGGAAAATCGAATAAGGGGCGTCCGGCCCTCATAATTCTCTGCCTGATGCTGGTATCGGGCATCGCTTTCGGCCTCTATCCTCAATACGTTTTGTGCATCAGGGATGCAAGTAACGACACAACCGTACTGGAAATCACGACGCATCCGGGGGATAATCTCTGGATTGTGTTCATCAACTCGGTAGAACGTCTCCCTGTCGCCGACCATTTCGTTGTCAATGACAGGCACCGACTCATGTTCACTGAAACGATCTATCAGGCGCCTTACGCCGGGTATCTCCACCCCGAAAAAGGCGAGGTGATCGCCCCGGGAACGACAAGGATCCCAGGGTTTGACAGGGTAATGGACGAAGTCACCTTCTACGCCGGATACGATTCGAAACACCTTCTGTTTGTGAACGGTAACTGGACACCCCTTTACCATGTGGCGAAAGGGGGCGATCTCATCCGGATCACAGTAGGCAAACGATTCAGATTCGCCACATGCTTGAACAGGATATTCTCAGATGAGCAATGACAACGCCTTGGGGAAAAAAACCGCACTGTTCGCTTCCGGCCTGGCAATTCTCATGGCCGTTTTTCAACTCTACACCTCGGGATTCGGCCGATTTCCGGCACTTCAGCAGAGATCCATCCATCTGGCCTTTGCCCTTATTCTGACCTTTTATCTTTACCCGGTCAGCAAAAAGGGCCTATCCAGGAAATGGGGGGCTGCGATTAATTTTCTATCGTCCATCGGCGCCCTCCTCGCCTGCGGGAATATCGCCTTTGTCGTCTATTATGTCCTGTACGAACGGGCAGGCGCGGCCACCGATATCGACATCGTCCTCGGACTCATTTTGATCGTCCTGGTTCTGGACATGACCCGGAGGATCATGGGATGGGCCCTTCCTATCATTACACTCGTATTTATTGCCTATGGTTTTCTGGGATCCTACATCCACCTCCCCTATATTTCCCACTCAGGAATGGATCTTCACCGATTCATTGCATACACCTATCTGAGCACGGAGGGCCTTTTTACGGTTCCATTGGGGGTATCGGCGACATTCATTGCCATTTTCGTGATTTTTGCCTCTTTCCTGGTCAATTCGGGGGTCGGGGACTTTTTCATGGATGCGGCAACGGCCGTGGCGGGCGACAAAACCGGCGGCCCTGCCAAGGTTGCAGTCGTATCCAGTGCGGCCATGGGGTCTGTTTCCGGAAGCGCGGTCGGTAACGTGGTAACTACCGGATCCGTCACCATCCCATTGATGAAAAAGATGGGGTTTCCCGCACTGCTGGCCGCCGGGATTGAAGCTACCGCCTCTACAGGGGGACAGATCATGCCCCCCCTCATGGGAGCGGCAGCGTTCATCATAGCCAGCATCGTGGGAAAGCCCTATCTGACCATATGTGTTGCTGCCTTTGTTCCTGCTGTCCTCTCTTTTGTGTCGGTATATGTGATTGTGCACTTTGAATCGGAGAGATATGGCATCAAAGGGTTGCCCAAGGAAGAGCTGCCCAAATTGTGGCCGGTTCTCAAGAGAAAAGGCCATCTGGTTCTCCCTATCGTTGTCTTGGTGGCGATGCTTGTCATGGGATACACAGCCATGAAAGCAGGGTTCTATGCCATCATATCCGTGGTCCTTGTGAGCGCTTTTCAGAAGGATACCCGCATGGGCATCAAGCGCATCTTTCAGGCAATGGAAAAGGGCGCCAAAGCAGTGCTGCCCATCGCCGCGGCCTGCGCCTGTTCAGGCATTGTCGTGGGGGTACTGACCCTGACCGGTTTAGGGCTCAAGATATCATACCTTTTGGTGGAGATAGCGGGTGGCAGTCTTCCCATATTGCTGATATTGGCCATGATGGCATCCATACTGCTCGGCATGGGGATCACCACAACGGCTGCCTACCTCCTTGTAGCCATTATCGTCGCGCCTGTTCTGGTCAGGATGGGCGTACCCGATCTGGCAGCGCACATGTTTGTTTTCTATTATGCGGTTATCTCCACCATCACCCCGCCGGTCGCCCTGGCTGCCTATGCTGCGGCGGGAATTGCCGGCACCGATCCCTTCAAAACGTCGCTGGTGGGGTTTCGTGTGGGAATCGCAAAGTTTGTCGTTCCTTTTTATATCATTTACACGCCTGAAATCATGCTGGTCTATGGGGCGCCGTTAAAGGCGCTGGCTGCAGTGCTGATGTCCCTCTTCGGCATATGGGCCTTGGCAGGAGGGGCGTGCGGATACGTATTCCGGGAGTTGAAGATCTATGAAAGGCTGGCACTCCTGGTCTGGATCCCCTTTACGATTCCCAAGAGTCTGTTCTGGAATCTAGCAAGTATGGCTGCTATTATTCTTGTTACACTCTATTTCTGGACGAGTGCAAAGAAAAGAAAGCAGGAAGCAGAGACGGCCTCTGTTTGATACCCACAACAAGAACATCTGCTGGTATCCGGAAACAAAAGAGGCGGAGAGCATGAACGAGAATAAAACGATTATCACCCTGGCGGTCACCGGGTCTATCGGCGACAAGTCAAAGCACCCCGCCCTCCCGGTCACCCCGGCAGAAATTGCACAAAGCGCCCTGGAGGCCTGGTCGGCCGGGGCTTCGGTAGTGCATATCCATGTGAGAGACCCTGAAACAGCCGAACCGTCCATGTCCTTTGACTTGTACGAAGAGACGGTCCAGCGCATCAGAGAATCATCCGACATGCTGATCAATTTGACTACGGGCGCCGGGGCCCGTATTGTTCCTGACAATGCCGAGCCCATGGGTCTGGCGCCCGAAACCACCTGGAGCACCCCCCAAAAAAGGACTGAGCACGTGGTCAGGCTCAGGCCGGAACTCTGTTCACTGGATGTGGGGTCCATGAACTTTGGCTCCCGGGTCTTTGCCAATCCACTCCCCCATATTGAGGAGATGGCGGCCCGGATCAAAAAGGCAGGCGTTCGACCTGAGTTGGAGGTGTTTGACCTGGGCCATGTGGAAATTGCCAGGAGCTTGATCGCGAGGGGGCTTGTTGAGGGCCCGCCTGTTTTTCAACTCTGTCTGGGGATCTCGTGGGGGATGCCTGCGACCTCAAAAAACATGCTCCTGATGCAGGAAGCACTTCCTCCTGACGCCATCTGGGGAGGATTCGGCGTGGGCCCGGCCAGCTTTCCCATGATTGCCCAGTCGGCATTACTCGGGGGGAACGTGAGGGTCGGTTTTGAGGACAATTTCTATCTTACCCAGGGAACACCTGCCAAAAGCAACGCCCAGTTAGTGGAAAAGACGGTAGCCATATTGAGGGCATTGGATAAAGATCCCGCATCTCCGGATGAAGCCAGGGAGATGCTCTGTTTGAAATCATAGATGTCCTTTGAGTGTCGGCCTCCGTTGAGGTGATCCCGTATGGAGAAGAAAAGGCATGACACTTCAGTACATTGAAAACCCGAGCGATGGTGTGACGTCATTGCGGGGAGAGGTCATACAGAAAATTTTTTCCGATTGTGCAAACAGACAACAGGATGAGGTGCTCAGATGAAAAAAACAAGGGCCATGGTTCTCACAGGCCCGGGCAAACTGGAATTACAGGAATTTGTTCTGCCCGAGGTAGGCAAAGACGACGGTATCCTGAAGCTTGAGCTTATCGGCGTCTGCGGTTCAGATCCCGGGATCTATAACGGGAAAACCCGGGGGGCCCCAAGACCTTTTCCCATCATCCTGGGGCATGAAATTGTCGGCCGTGTGGAAAAAATGGGGGCCATGGCCCAAAAGCGGCACGGCGTCAGGGAAGGGGACCGGGTGATCATTGAATATGCCTTTGGATGCGGGGAATGCAAGGCCTGCCTGGCCGGAAGCTACACCCTCTGCGAGAAATATTATTCCTACGGCTCCATGATATCGTGCAAGGAGCCGCCCCATCTGTTTGGAGCATATGCCGACTATTTGTACATTCACCCACGGGCCATGGTACACAACATCGGCAACAGCATGTCACCGGAAACAGGCGTTCTGGTCTGTGCCGTCCTGGGCAATGCCGTTCGCTGGCTCCGATTTATCGGAAACGTTTCCATCGGCCAGAGTGTAGCGATCGTCGGGCCCGGCCAGCAGGGTCTGGCCGGGGTGGTCGTGGCAAAGGAATCCGGGGCCGGCCCCATATTTGTGATCGGTCTTTCAAAAGACAGGGAACGGCTTGAAATGGCCCGTCGCTTTGGCGCCGATATTGTCATTAATGCGGAAAAGGAAGACCCGGCACAGATCATCTCCGATGAAACTCATGGCGCCATGGCCGATCTGGTAATGGATGTGACCGGGCATCCTAACGGCGCCTCCCTGGCCCTTTCCCTTGCAGGTACGGG
>CAYPDL010000081.1:0-18062 GCA_964409475.1 uncultured Desulfobacteraceae bacterium
TGCTCCATTGATCCGGAACCTGTGAACGTCGAACCGGAAACCTGTGAACGCTTACTCTTTAGAGAAACAGAGGTAACAGAGATGATGCAGCGGGCGCATATCATTGGGACAGGTCTATCGGTTCCTGAAAGAATATTGTCCAACAAGGATCTCGAAGGCATTGTGGACACAACCGATGAGTGGATCGTGCGCCGTAGTGGGATAAAGGAACGACGTATCTCGTCCCCTGACAGGGATGAAACCACCACCCATCTCTCGACACAGGCTTCAAAGAGGGCGTTGGAGATGGCGGGGGTCAGTGCGGATCAACTGGACATGATCGTGATCGGCACCGTAACCTCGGATTCTCAGTTTCCTTCTACAGCATGTATGGTTCAAGAGGCCCTGAACGCAGAAAACGCCGTGGCGTTTGACGTCTCGGCCGGATGTTCGGGATTCCTGTATGCACTCAACACCGTCAATAACGCCATTCAATGCGGGACCTGTAAAACGGCCCTGGTGGTAGGCGTGGATCGCCTGTCGAGTATTATCAACTGGCATGACCGCGGCACGTGCGTCCTTCTGGCGGACGGGGCCGGGGCCGTTGTGGTCACCTCCAACCCGAAAGAGGGGGGAATCCTATCCAGCCATTTGAAATCAAATGGCAAGTTCTGGAATCTCCTCTATTCTTCAGATGGGAACGGCTATACGCCCAGCATCCTTAAAGGCCTGAGCAAGAAGCCCTTCCATCTCAACATGAGTGGCAACCGTCTCTTCAAGCAGGCAATCGAATGCCTGTCATCCATTGCGAAAGACGCCATGAAGCACAACTCCCTTTCGAGCGATGAAATCGATCTGGTTGTCCCTCACCAGGCCAATATCCGGATTATCCAGGCCATGGCAGACAACCTCGGGATCCCCATGACAAGGATATTCACGAACATCCACAAATACGGGAATACTTCCTCTGCCTCCATACCCATCGCCCTGGATGAGGCCAACCGGGGGGGCTTGCTGATCACGGGCAAGAACGTGCTTCTCGTCAGCTTTGGGGCAGGTCTGACCTGGGCAGCCTCGATCATGAAATGGAGCATGTGATGAAAGAAGTGTCTAAAATAACTAAAGTTTGGAGTGTGGAGTTGGGAATTCAAATAGGAATTCATCCTTTTTAACTTCAGGCACTCCACACTCGTAATTTCAAACTCCGAAAAACCAGTATCCAGCGTCCAATATCCAGTATCCAGAAATGTCCACCTATGACAAGACATATGATGTGATCGTGGTGGGTGCAGGCCACGCAGGCTGCGAGGCGGCCCTGACGGCTGCCAGGATGGGACACCCGACCCTCCTTCTGACCATCAACCTGGATCAGATCGCGGCCATGAGCTGTAACCCGGCCATCGGGGGATTGGCCAAGGGGCACCTGGTGAAGGAAATCGACGCCCTCGGGGGCGAGATGGCCCAGAATACCGACCAGACCGGAATCCAGTTCAGGCGGCTCAATACGCGCAAGGGGCTGGCCGTGCAGGGTTCCAGATCCCAGAATGACCGGGATCTTTACCGGAAACGGATGAAGTCGGTTGTGGAAAACACGCCCAATCTCGATATCCGCCAGGCCATGGTAGACCGGCTCCTGATACAGGATGCACGCGTGTACGGGGTCGAAACCCAGATCCATGAGAAATTTCTCTCGCGCACCGTTGTATTGACCACCGGGACCTTCCTGGGAGGTCTCATCCACGTGGGTCTGGATCACTTTCCGGCAGGCCGCATGGGAGACCCTCCCTCTGTCCGGCTCTCTGAGCAGTTGGCATCCCTCGGGTTCGAGGTGGGGAGGCTCAAGACCGGGACCACGCCGCGCCTGAACGGACGGACCATCGACTACAAAGGATTGACCATCCAGTCCGGAGACGACATCCCGAAACCGTTTTCATTTACGACCACCCATATTCCGCTCCCCCAGGTCCCCTGTCACATCACCTACACGACCCGGAAGACCCACGAGATCATTCGGGAGGGACTGGACCGGTCCCCCCTTTTCAGCGGCGTCATCAAGGGGGTAGGGGCCAGGTACTGCCCCTCCATTGAAGACAAGGTGGTGCGTTTTGCCGACAAGGAGCGACACCAGATATTTCTGGAGCCGGAGGGGTTGAACACGACCGAGGTCTATCCCAATGGACTCCCCACCAGCCTTCCCGTGGACATCCAGATCCGGATGGTGCGCTCCATTCCCGGGCTCGAGCGGGCCCAGATCTTAAGGACAGGGTATGCCATCGAATATGACTATATAGATCCGATGCAGTTGACCCCGACCCAGGAGACCAAATTGGTGAAGGGGCTGTTTCATGCAGGCCAGATCAACGGGACCTCCGGCTATGAAGAGGCGGCGGCCCAGGGCCTGATGGCCGGTATCAATGCGGTCTTGCAGGTGCGAGGCGATCCTCCCTTCATCCTTTCCAGGGCTGATGCCTACACAGGGGTCCTGATCGACGATCTGGTTACCAAAGGGACCCGGGAGCCCTACCGGATGTTCACCTCCCGGGCAGAGTATCGCCTCCTCCTGAGGGAGGATAATGCGGATTTCAGGCTCAGAGACAAGGGCCATGAACTGGGTCTGGTCTCCGATGAGATCTACCGGGAGTTTTGCAAAAAGCGGGACCAGGTCGAGGATCTACTCTCGCGATTAAAGGCCATTAAACTGAAACCGGAACCTGGGACCCTGGACAGGTTGAAGACTCTGGGCGCTGCACCCATCCGGAATGCCACGTCGCTGGAGCAGCTCTTGAGGCGGAGCGACATCTTCTTTGACGATCTCTCACGCTTCGATCCGGAACTTTCCCAGACCCGCGAGGATGTGGCCACCGAGGTGGAGACCCGGATCAAATATGAGGGCTATATCGAGCGTCAGGGACGTCAGGTAGAAAAGATGAAACGGATGGAAACGGTAAGGCTTCCGGAGTTTATCGACTACGCAGCGGTCCATGGACTCACGAATGAGGTAAGGGAAAAGCTCGGAAGGATCCGCCCCATCTCCTTAGGTCAGGCATCCAGGATCTCCGGGGTGACGCCCGCAGCCATCATGGCGATTCAGGTCCATCTGAAGGGGATTCGGGGATTGAGGAATTCAGGGATTGAGGAATTGGCATCTGTGAAATCTGCGTAATCTGTGGATGGGATTGACATCGTGTCGAGCGGCATCATCAAGATAGTTCATCTTCTCACTGCAGCCCTTCTGCTTTGCTTGTATGCCTGCGGGGAAGAGGCCAACACCGGTGTGGACAAGAAGACAGAGGGACCTAAGGAAAAGTGGGTCAGGGTGAGTCCTGTCGAGGCATCCGCCCCTGAAGGCAATATGGAATATGTGGGCGTAATGACTGCGCACCGAAAGGTGAAGATCTCTGCTGAATTGGGTGGGCTCATCGAAAGGCTGTCCTTTGAAAAGGGGGACCGGGTCCGGGATGGGATGCCCCTTGCGGAGGTCGGCGCTACCAGCGCACGGCTTCAGGTGAAGGAGGCCGCGGCCGCAGCCGAAGCAGCCAGAAGCGGGCTGAACAAGGTGGAAAAGGGGAGCCGGCCCCAGGAGATTCAAATCGCTAAGTCTGCGGTGAGCGCGGCGGAGGCGGCCCTGTTCGAGGCCGAGAAGAACTATCAGCGGATAAAGAGCCTCTACGACATTCGCGCCGTTTCAAACAGCAGTTACGATACAGCCGAACGAGAACTGGCAACGGCCAGGGCAAGCATGGAATCGGCAAAGCAGCAACTGGTCCTGGCGCTGGAAGGCCCCCGCATCGAAGACATAGAGGCCGCCCGGGCCACGCTCGCCCAGGCAGAGGCAACCCTGGCCATGGCCGGAGACCGGTTGAAAAAATCGATGATTCGCGCCCCCTGCGACGGGATTATCGCCTTCCGGGATGTGGAACAGGGAGAGGTGATACCGCCGGGAACCACCATCACGGAGATCGTTGAACTGGGCCGGATGAAAATAAAGTTTGCCCTCAGTGAAAAGGACGTTCACCTGCTAAAGGATCACACTCAATTCCTCTTTACCGTGGATGCCATTCCCCGGAAGGAATTCTCGTGCCGGGTTTTTTTTCTCTCACCAACTGCCGACACGTCCACTCGGGCCTTTCCTTTGGAACTGGTGGTGGATAAACCGGACCCGAACATGGCCGACGGAATGACCGCCAGGGTCAAGTTCCCTGCTGCAGCCGGCAAAAAGGCTGTCAAAGTCCCCTCGGCCTGGCTCTCGGAACAAGACGGTAAAATAGGCGTATATGTTTTCAAGGACAAAAAGGCCCTATTTAAAAAGGTCACCCTCGGGGCCTACTACGAGAACCGCGTGGAGATACTGAAGGGTCTCGAAAACAAGGATCTGATTATCACCAATCCCGCGGGGCTCAAGAGCGGAGAGGCGGTAGAAGTGAGGCAATAGGCGTGAGGTGGCCTATGGAGGTTTTCCAGTTGCTTGAAGAACTGTGGATGGAAGAGCGACGCCGCCCTTTCTGTGCGCATTGGTTCAGACAGTTCTGAAAACGCCAACAAAAAGGGAACCACAACATGTCTTATATCAGGCTGTATTGGGGCAAGTCTCTTTTTGAGAAGAGGGGTTGCAGCATGGCCGGGTCTTCACGGGTTGTTTCTGCCTGCGGTCTTTTCTGCCGAAAAGTGAACTTGATGATTGACATATCCGAAGGGAATCAGTTATACTTCAAAAATTGAAGCAATTTTTTGAACTTTTGAGGAAAATTACGAGTGAACTTGTCACACCAAATAGATGAAGGTCTCCCCCTGTTTTTCGTTTATACGATCCAACGACTGCGCCAAACGCCGCCCTGATTCAAAGGATCATCCAACCCGTTTCATCGCCAAGAGAAAAGGACCGGATTTCGGAATCTGCCCCCGTAGGCCGCCGTTTCCGAATGAACGGTTAATGGGCATTTCTCAAGCCGCCCACTGTGTGCAGGGGGCGTTAAACATTGTTTCAAGAGGTTTTCAAGTGAAGGAACCGTATCAGAAAGAAATCAAAAGGCGTCGGACCTTTGCGATTATCAGCCACCCCGATGCCGGCAAGACCACGTTGACGGAAAAACTACTCCTCTTCGGCGGCGCCATTCGCATCGCCGGCGCGGTCAAGGCCCGCAGGACGTCCCGGCATGCCGCCAGCGATTGGATGGACATCGAGAGGGAGCGAGGCATCTCGGTCACCACATCGGTTATGACGTTTAATTACAAGGAGTTTGAAATGAATCTCCTTGACACTCCGGGACACCAGGATTTTTCCGAGGATACCTACAGGGTCCTGACCGCGGTGGATAGCGCCCTCATGGTCATCGACAGCGTCAAGGGGGTCGAGTCTCAGACAGAGAAGTTGATGGAGGTCTGCCGGATGCGCAACACCCCCATCATCACCTTTATCAATAAGCTCGACCGCGCAGGGCTCCCGCCGCTGGATATCCTGAGCGACATAGAGAACAAACTCCAGATCGAGTGCACGCCCCTTTCGTGGCCGATCGGCATGGGCAAGGGGTTTAAAGGGGTTTACGATCTCTACCGCAGGGAACTCCATCTCTTCACCCCCGGACAGGAAACCCGAAATCAAGACGGGTTCCGGATCACCGATCTGGCTGATGCCAGGCTGGAAGAACTGCTGGGGAGCCGGGCCGATGAACTGCGCGAGGATGCGGCATTGCTGGAAGGGGCGGCCAATCCCCTGGAAATGGGCCACTTTCTGAATGGAAACCAGACGCCGGTATTTTTCGGCAGCGCCCTCAATAATTTCGGGGTCAGGGAACTGCTCGATGCCTTTGTCGAAATGGCGCCGGCGCCGCGTCCGAGACCGACCGCGAGCCGAGAGGTCTCTCCCTACGAGGCGTCTTTTTCAGGGTTTGTTTTCAAGATCCAGGCAAACATGGACCCGGCCCACAGGGATCGAATGGCCTTTCTGAGGATCTGCTCCGGGAAATTCACCCGGGGCATGAAGGTCGTTCACCACCGCCTTGACAAGCAGATAGCCCTGGCCAATGCCACTATTTTCATGGCTCAGGACAGGGCCAATGTTGACGAGGCTTATCCCGGGGATATTATCGGCATTCACAACCACGGCACCATCCGGATCGGAGACACATTCACGGAAAAGGAGGAGTTGAGATTTACAGGCATCCCCAGTTTCGCCCCTGAACATTTCCGGCGGGTGATCCTCAAGAATCCCCTGAAACAAAAACAGCTTCAAAAAGGGTTGGCCCAACTGGCGGAAGAGGGTGCGGTGCAATTCTTTAGGCCCCTGACGGGCTCGAACTACCTCCTCGGGGCGGTCGGGGCCTTGCAGTTCGATGTGACCGTGGCACGGCTCAAGGCCGAATACGGCGTGGATGCGGTCTATGAACCGGTGGGATTTTCCACGGCACGCTGGATTGCCTGCGATGATCAGAAAAAACTCAAAGAGTTTACGAACAAACACGCCGACAACGTGGCCTATGACGCACGGGGGCGACTGACCTATCTTGCCCCCAGCTCATGGCGCCTCGGTTTCGTCATGGAAGACTGGCCCCATATTGCGTTTCATAAGACCCGCGAGCAGAACTGAAGTCATGCCGGTTATCCTCTTTTTCCAAAAAACCGCTTGACAGGATTCGCCTTCTTAAGTATTGAAAGGGGCCATATCCGGCAATGAGGTCTGCCATAAACCGCCCTTTTTGAAGGGATGATGACTTCTACCTTTTGATGATCCGGGGTAGAAGTGCGAATATCTGTCCCACCTGAACTCCCGGGTGGGTTTTTTTTAGAAACCCTGCGAGCCCTGGGCCCGGCAGGGTTTTTTGTTTCTTGGAGGCTTTTTAATGGCTATCAGTATTGCGTTGATTATTCTCCTGGGGTTGTGCGGCGATTACCTGTTTCGACAGTTGAAATTGCCGGGCTTGGTGGGGATGTTGCTGGTGGGGATCTTCATCGGCCCCTATGTCCTGAATCTTATGGCCCCGGAGATGATGACGGTGTCCGGGGATTTCCGCAAGATCGCCCTTATTGTGATCCTGCTTCGAGCCGGGTTCGAACTGCGGCGCGATACCCTCAACCGGGTCGGAAAGGCCGCATTGACCATGAGCGCCCTACCGGCGATCTTTGAGATTGCCGGTGTCATGCTGGTGGCGCCCCGGCTTCTTGGCATGACCTATCTGGAGGCCGCCATCCTCGGTTCTATCCTCGGCGCGGTTTCTCCGGCCGTGGTGGTTCCCCTGATGATCGATTTTATGGACCGGGGCCGAGGCACGAAGAAGGGGATCCCCACCCTCATCTTAGGGGCCTCATCGGTAGATGATGTCTTCGTCATAGTCCTTTTTACCGTATTTTTAGGCATGTACGGGGGCGGGGAGGTAAACCTGTGGGTCCAGCTTGCCGAAATTCCTATAAGTATCGTCCTCGGGATCATCGCGGGTCTGATCCCCGGGTATCTCCTCTTTCGCCTCTTCACCCGATACGACTGGCGGCCGCCCAAGCGGACCATTGTAGTGATGGGGGCCGCTATTGCGCTGACCTGGCTGGAAGGTGCTGTAGAACATTGGGTGCCGGTCGCGAGCCTCCTGGGCGTGATGGCCATTGGTTTCGTGATCCTGGAAAAATCAGAGCCCATAGCCCATATCGTCTCACAGAAATTGAAAAAGCTCTGGATGTTTGCGGAACTCCTCCTGTTTGTGCTGGTGGGCGCCCAGGTGAACATCCACGTGGCCTGGAAGGCAGGACTTGCAGGCATCGCCGTCATTACGGTGGGACTCCTGTTCAGGAGCGTCGGTACCTATATCTCCCTTTTTGGCACGAACCTGACCCGTATGGAGAAATTCTTCTGCGTGGTAGCCTACATCCCCAAGGCCACGGTTCAGGCGGCCATCGGCGCGGTGCCTCTCGCCGCAGGCGTGGCTTCAGGGGAGGTCATTCTGGCGGTGGCGGTCCTCTCGATTCTGTTAACGGCGCCCATCGGGGCTATCGGCATCTCCGTCCTGGGAGAGCGAATCCTGGACAGGGAAGAACAATCCGCCTATCGGTTCAATGAGATGAGGGAGAGGATGGGGCTTCCGAGGGTGGGCGAGCGGCTTCGAAACAAGGACTTCAATACGGTCTGGAAGGTCATCGAGGAGAAGGAGATATGGATCGAGGCTCTGGCAACGGCCGGTGGACACGAGTCTGGGCTGCAAGCCATCCCCGCCATATCCCTCCGTTATTGGAAGGAAGACCCAAGCAATGAACCCGGCACGGGAAAAACCCTCACCTGCCGCTACAGCCAGATGGATGCGCCTTTTGACCATCAATGGGAGATCCTTTACGACTGGTAAGGGTCTAAAGACCCTTCCATGTACCGGTAAGCCGCTCAGCTAAATTCCGAGGCTGCGCTTTTATTCCCCGGCATCAGGGGCGCGACGCTGAAGCCATCTGTTGGAATACCAGTTGGCGATATTGGGCGCACGGCCAAATAGATAGACACCGACAAAGGCCGTGATCAGTATATAGACGCCGCTGAAAACACGCAGCGGGGGCGGCGACAGGCTGGCGATAATGGCTGAAAATTCACCACGATGAATCATCGAAAGCCCCGCCCGCAGGGAGACCTTCGGACTCAATCCAAACCATCGGCTGCCGACATACCCGGTAACGATCTTGCCGACAATCGCCAGGAGCACCAGCACAACCATCATGCCGACAAAGGAAAGCCCTTCCCCGAGGTGGATGGTTGTCCCGAACCAGAAGAAGAAAAACGGAAGGGTGAGGTCTCGGACGGGCAGGAGCAGGTGTTCGATTTCAGAGGACCTTCCGGTCTCAGACAGCATGACGCCGGCCATAAAGGCGCCTAAGATCTCAGATAATCCCAGGGCAATGGCCAGCCCGGCATAGCCCAGGGCCAGACCTACCGCCAGGAGGGGCATAAAGTCGCTCTCGATGTATTTGGCGATGAAATTATTTAGACGTTTGAAACCGAAATGGCCCATGAGGATAGCCCCGGCGGTCAGGGCCATGATCTTCAAAACGAGAAGTCCCATGAAGCCCCCTGAGAGAGCCTGGTCCCCATGGACGCTGGCAATGAAAGACACCACGACGGGGGCCACCAGGTCTTCAAATATGAGCAGGGCCAGGATAAACTCGGTCTCCGGATTGGCCAGCCGTTTCTTTTCGTCCAGTATCTTGGCGGATATGGATGAGCTGGTGGCATAGGCGATCGATCCGATAGTGAATGCCGAAATCAGATCCAGGCCGAAGAGCAGGGCGATGCCCATGGCACCGCCCAGATTCAACGCAACATCCAGAAACCCGGACGGCCAGATTCTTCTGGAAAGGGCGACCATTCGGGCCAATGGAAATTCAAGTCCCAGGATGAAAAAGAGCAGGACAATGCCAATCTCTGCGGCGATATGAATAAATTCAGTTTTAAGAAAGAGTGACGAAACAGCGGCGCCCAATACGATAAAGAGCAGTACCGATGGAAACCTTAATTTCTGGGAGGCAAAGCTGATGGCGAAAAAAGCGAACAGCATCAGCCCTTCCACGAGGAGAAGGGGTATGTTTTCCATGTGTTACCTGATGCTACGGATGAGGGGCATTGTTGTTATCACCCGGCGGGGACCCCAGGGTGCATGAATGACACAGGGAATCGACGCTTTTCGTCTGTTCCCGGTCGCCGATGATCATGAGCGTATCGCCGGGCAGTATCACCTCGTCTATGTCCGGACTGCCGATAAAATCGTCGCCTCTCTGGATGCCGATGATGGTAGCGCCGGTCTTGGTCCTGATGCGGGAATCAATGATTTTCTTGTTGACCAGTTCACTGTTCGGCTCTACCTGGACCCATTCGATCCTGACCTTTTTCAGGAAGAATTCCAGACGTTCATCGGTCACCGGCTGGTAATCAACACCCAGAAGGAGGGTCCCGAGCTGCCGGGCCTCTTCGTCACTCAATTTCAGGGTGAAATCCGGTTCGTCTTCATCGGATTCGGTAAAATGGTAGAGTTCCCGGTGTCCGCTCTGGTGAAGGATCACCACCAGATTTTCCCCTTCCGCCGTTTCAAAGGAATACCGCTTTCCGATTCCCGGCAGGTCGCCGGTCTTGACCTTCATGTTCACCTCCGCAGATACTCGTTTAGGGTTCAGGCCAGCCAGAGGGCGGCCCCTTGAAACTCTTGAAACAGTGCCTGACTGACAGAGCCCACGAAAATTTTTTTCAGCAGTCCCTGGCCCGTCCCGGTCCGTCCCACGGCCACGGCAGCAAAACGCCCTTCGTCGGCCTCCTTCAGAATAACCTTGCTGACAGCGCCTTCTTCGATCTCTTTGAGGTGGATTCTGTCAGATGAAAAACCCCTGCTGATCAATATCTCTCTGCTTTTTGAAAGGATCGTGTCCCCGTCTTTGTCCGCGATTCGACCCTTCTTGCCAACCGCAAGAAACGTCACGGACTGCCGCCTTTCCTGATTAAGGATATGCGCGATATGGTCCACCATGCGGTCGGAGGCAGCCGAGCCATCCACACAGGCCAGCACGTTTTGCCTGTCCAGGTCAGGTCTGCGGCATACCCAGATCGGAAACTTACATGCCTGTTCGAGGAGGCCTGTGGTAACGCTTTCGTCAAAGGCCTGCTCCAGCCATGACAACCCCCTTCCACCCAGGACTACCGCGTCATACAGGCCCTTTGCACCCTCCTGGATGATCTCCATGACCTTGGAGACCCTGCGCCCCTGGAGCTTGGTAATGACCTGATCCGGGTCAAACCCGTTCTTGAGGAGATGTGCCTTTGCCGTTTCGAGTACCTGGCGGCCGTCTGTTTCCGACTTCCTCATCTGCAAATCAGCGTTCAGGTCACTTTCCCAAAAACTTGGCGCCCTGGGGGTCGTATATAAGAGGGTGATTTTCATGCCTTCTTTGTCGGCAAAAAAGTTCCCGACGAATCGAACCCCGAAGAGACCATCCTGTCTTTCACTCAGCGTTACAAGGAGATGTCTTTCCATATGAATGCCTCCCCTCTACACGTACATGACTCCCTTGCAAAGCCCCTCCCCGAAAGGGTCGAAAGGCCCTGTGCATGCTCCTTGTTTTTTCCTTAAAACACAGATAAAATGAAAACCTAGTAACACTTTAGGCATATGAAAAAGGCCGGTCATGTTGCCCGCCTTCTATCAGGAGGCTAAAGAGTTACAAAACCTATTATTCTTTAAACGATTGAAAATAAAAAATCAACCGGCGTTTCAGACAGAAAAAAGGTCCGGAATGCTGTTTCGAGCGTTCGTTTTGAAGATACTCTTAGACGCCCAGGCAGGAGCAAGGGGACTCAAAACGATTGGAATTGACAGGTCCCGAACAATGAAAACGTCTATTGTCGCTTTAAAAATGAGGGGATCATGAATCTTTTTGCCATTATTTCCGAACTGAGGTTTCGGGACATCCTCGACATCCTCTTCCTTACTTTTGTGGCCTACTATCTTTTTGCCTGGTTCCAGGGGACCAAGGCATTCAAGGCCCTCGTCGGGCTCCTGGTTTTAGGAATTGTATTCACGATTGCAAAGACATGGGGTCTCTTTCTCACTACATGGGTATTTCAATTCCTGTGGCAGATCCTGGTTATCCTGATTGTGGTGCTTTTCCAGTCAGAGATCCGTCAGGTTCTGGAAAGGGTGAACCCCCTTCAAAGGTTCGGATTGCGACGCCGGGCCTGGCACGGGGAATGGGCGACGGAATTTGCCAAAGGCGTTTTCGCCCTCGCGGATAAGCGGATCGGCGCCCTTGTTATAATCGAACGGGGTGAAAAGGTTCAGGAGCATATAACCGGTGGACAGAATCTGGAAGCGGACCCCACATCCGAGGTCCTGAAGAGCATCTTTCAGAAGGAATCGCCCCTTCACGATGGCGCTGTTCTGATCAGAGAGGGCCGCATCGTTGAAGTGGCCTGCTATCTCCCTCTCAGTCCGGATGAAGGTCTCCCCAAAGAGTGGGGGACCCGGCACCGGGCCGCCTTAGGGCTGTCTGAACGGTGCGATGCATGGGTGGTGGTGGTATCCGAGGAACGGGGCACTGTCTCTCTGACCAGGGGGGGCCGGATGGATCCGGTCCAGACGCCGCGGGATCTCGACCAGATGATGCGCGAGGCCCTGGCCCCCATCCATCCCGCACACCGGGGATGGAAAGAGAAGACCCGGTTCTTACTCGTCCATCGATGGCGCGTCAAGATTGTCACCTTTTGTCTGGTCAGTTTTGTGTGGCTGATTCTGGCCGGGCAGCAGAATTTTGAGGTCAGGCTGCGGATCCCTGTTGAGACCAGGAATCTCCCCCCAGAGCTGGAGATTGTGCAACCTCAGCATGCCCATGTCGAGATTACGGTTCGGGGACTTCGCAAAGACGCCAGCACCCTGGTGAAGGAACATGTGGTTGCGGAGGTAGACCTTTCTCATGTATATCCGGGCAAAAGGGCCTTTGCCATTACCCGGAATCTGATACAACTGCCGGACGACCGGCTGCAACTGGTGGACATTCAACCGCAGAAGGTGGTATTCACATTCCAGAGAAGACCGGAAGCGGAAACGCTTCCCAATCGGAAAGAGGATTGAGAGACAACACGATAAATGGAACATGAAAAAAACGTTCAGCGATGATTCCCGCCAATAAAAATGTCGGGATCAAAAGGGAGGTAGTGTCATGGCAAAGAAAAAAATGGTGAAACCGGCAAAGAGCGCCATCCACCGCAAGAGGATCACCCTGGCCCTAAAAGCCCCGCATGCCGAGGCCGTCCACCTGATGGGCGATTTCAACCAGTGGAACCAAAAGGTCCATCCGATGAAACAGGAAGCGGACGGGACCTGGAAAAAGACCATCATGGTTCAGCCCGGCAGATACGAATACCGGTTCCTGGTGGACGGCCAGTGGCGGAACGACCCGGCCAACGATCACATCTGCCCAAACTGCTATGGAACCGCAAATAACGTCCTGGAGGTCTCCGGATAAGACCGTCGTGACCCGTTTTCTGACGCCGGATGGGCGTTCATCGGGAGGGGCAGCGCAGATGTCTTCATCCTTGGTACTGCTTGCGGCCCAACAGGGTGAGGAGATATTTATTGCGCCTTTTCCACGTGGTGGGAGAGCGGGCTGCATTCGGTTGAAATTCCGCCTTTCTTGTCGGGCTACGGGTTGTGGGCGAACCAGATTGATTTAAGTCAAAGGCACGTTGCATCTGGGGTGATATTTCCATGTCAATTTGCGGCTTCCATCCAGATTCAATAAAAAAGTGGGGGGGTCATGATGCGTCGAATGAACCATAAAACCCATTTCTGCGCACTGGTACTGATTATTCTTTTCCTATCCCTGGCCGCTCCGGCCCGATCTCAGCAGCCGTTGGCAGCAGCTTCAGTCAATGAGCTGGAGGATGTACTGGATGTCATCGAAAACCCGGAAAAGCGCGCGGCCTTTGTCAAAAACCTGAAAGGACTGATCGAGGCCAAAACGGCCTTAGACGGCAAAGGAGGAGAGAATAGGGCTGTCAGGGAGGAACAGAAACAGCTGGCGATCGTCCGTTGGGTCTTTGAGCGTTTTGAAGAAGTGTCCGGAGATGTGAGAAACGTGGCCATTTCGATGGGTGACATGATAGAACAGGTGCCTGACAACACCAGCAGGATACAGGCGTTTTTTATGCAACCGGAAAACCGGTCCCGCCTTCTCATCCTGTTCTTAGATGTCGGGATTGCCGCGATCATCGCTCTGCTATCGGGCCTCTTGCTTGCGCGTCCGGTTCGATCGGCAATCGGAAAAATGAGGACCCTCTCGTCAAAGATAGGGTGGGGATGTGTCTATGTCCTGCTGAAAGGAGTTCCCTATATATTCCTGTGCATCGCCTTCAATGTGTTGTTTGAGGTGTGGCCTTCTTTTGTATTGGGTCGTACGGTCGTGCTCCTTTTCTTCAGCCTCCTTTTCTTTTACCGGGTCGCCATGGCAGTCTTTCGGGTACTGTTCTCACCGGACGATGCTCACCTCAGAATCCTTGGTGTTTCAGATGAAAACGCCAACTACCTGTGGATCTGGATGCGGCGGTTCGCCATTTATGCCTTTTTCTACTTCATGGCCACGCGATTGTTGTTGTGGACCGATACGGCCCAGCACTATTTTTCACACCTGTGCGGGCTGTTATTGATCCCCTTTCCGGCTATGCTGACCGTGTTTATCCTCCAGATCGCTCGGGAAATCCGAATGAAACCGAAAAGGGAGATGGAGGAACATGGGGCAGTGGAAGGTTCCTCAGAAAAAAGGAAAAACCCTCTGGTGAAGGCGCTCATCCGCTGGTGGCCAATCCTCGCCGCAGGATATACCTGGGCCATTTTTCTATCCCTCATGTTTCAGTATGAAAAGGGATTTGAGTACCTCTTTGAAGCTACCCTCGGCACGGTTGTGACCGTCCTGTTCATGCTCCTGTGCTTGCGAGCCCTGGATCTCACCTTCCGACGGTTTTTCCGGATCAATGAAAGGTTGAAACAGCGCTTCCCGGGCCTGGAAGAAAAGACAAACCGGTACGTGCTGATTGTCAGGAAGGGATTGGCCGTGGCCGTAGCCATTGTTGGATCGGGGATGATCGGCGAGATATGGGGAGTTCCGGTCTCTGATTTTGTAGCGTCTGACACCGGGGGGCTGATCATCCTGCGGGCTGTGGCCATCATCATCACGGTGGCTGTGGTTGTTTCCATCATTGAAATGTGTAATGCGTTTTCAGCCTATCTTCTAAAAGGGAAAAAAGGAAAAAGGAAAAAGGAGATCACCCAGAAACAGAAAACCCTGGTCCCGGTCATCAGGACGGCCATCAATATCGGCGTCGGGTTTGTGGGGGGAATTATCGTCCTGGATCGTTTTGGGGTCAACACCACCCCCATCCTGGCGGGGGCCGGCATTGTGGGGTTGGCCGTGGGTTTCGGGTCTCAGACCCTGGTCAAGGATCTGATCAACGGCCTCTTTATCCTGTTTGAAGATAGCATTCGGGTCGGGGACTGGGCCATGGTGGGGAAACAGGGGGGCATGGTGGAGTCCGTGGGGCTGCGGACCGTAAAACTGAGGGACATGAACGGCACGGTCCATGTAATCCCCAACAGCACCATCGACTCCCTCAGCAACTACTCAAAGGTCTTTTCCAGGACGGTCATGGATATCGGCATCGCCTACCGGGAGGATGTGGACGAGGTGATGGGTATCCTTAAGGAATTGGGTGATGAGCTTCAAAAAGATCCCGAATATGGGCCCAGCATCCTGGAGCCGCTGGAGATCTTCGGCCTGGACCGGTTTGAAGACTCGGCCGTGATCATACGCGCCCGTTTCAAGACCAAACCCCTCAAACAGTGGGGCGTCAAGCGCGAGTTCTACCGCCGTATGAAACGTGTGTTTGATGAGCGGGGCATCGAGATTCCGTTTCCGCACCAGACCCTCTACATGGGCGAACCCAAACAGGGGAAGGCGCCTCCGCTTCATATTTCGATTGATAAGGAGCCGGAAGGGTAGAGGCGAAGCGAGGTGGTCACCCGAGACGAGATCTACGCCCATCTCTGGCCCGAGTTCTCACATCCCGATACGTCGGCCAACCCTTATGACCATCAGATCTCCGACCACAAGTGGAAAATCACCATTCAGATAAAAAGGGTGGTCAAGGGCATAACACCGGTGGATTCGGAGCCGGTAAAGGATGTGATCAAGACTGCGCGAATATGCAGGATCTTCGGGAAATCAGAGGAAACCGCTTCGAGGCACTCAAAGGAGGCAGGAAAGGCCAGTACAGCATCCGGATCAATGACCAACGGAAGCGGGACAATCCACATTACCGCGAGTCGCCCCATCGCTTATATTAATCAAAAATAGTGTTTTTTGATTTTGCCCGAAAGTATATCGCCGTTATCAGAAAACGAAATGCAGGCCCTCAGATTTTGCAGGATGATGTCGCCAGCCTTAACTCAAATGGCTATCCGAAAAGTGATGTGTCGATGTTAATCCAGGAAAAAGTGCTGATTCAAGACTAATCTTCATAAAAGATGCCGCCACCGATCGGCCGAAGATTCTAAACCCTTTCTTTGTACACACTAGGAAAGCAGAAGGGATCATTGGCAAGATCTTTCATTGTAAAGCTGCTATTGAAACCTACACTTAGTACCCCCTCAGGTGCTCGATGGCGTACTGGAGCTCGACATCGGTCCCTGCCGCAAAAGCAAGTACATTTTCGAGGGTTTTAGGAACCCAGGGATTGGGGGCCACACCGCCGATCCCGTTCCTGCTGTCCAGCTG
This sequence comes from uncultured Desulfobacteraceae bacterium, assembly GCA_964409475.1. GTDB lineage: Bacteria > Desulfobacterota > DSM-4660 > Desulfatiglandales > Desulfatiglandaceae > AUK324. Next base: position 16,249 of record CAYPDL010000081.1, read on the forward strand.
AATCACCCCGTTTTCGTCGGCAGAACGGCCGTAAGGATATCCTATAGTGTACCCTCCTGGCATCTTGATCGCACCCCCCGTCATTCCGAAAGAGCCGTTCGTGCCGTGGAATCCGATCACCCTCCCGTTCGGAAGCTCCGATATGCACATTGTCGGGCCTTCTCCAGAGCTTATCGTTCCGGGATTAACCAGGGCTACTACAGGCCCGTCAAAATAGGGCGTCTGCGGGTTAATTGAGATGTTGTCGACGAACGGATTGAGACCGTGTTCGTCATGTTCGTTAACCGTGATGCGCAAAAACTGGCCATCCCGTTTGTCGTAATATTCCTGATACTCGTAGAAAGAGGGAGAGGAGTAAAAAAAGCCGCACAGGTCGGCGGCAAGTTGGTCCGAGCCCCCGTAATTGCCGCGCAGATCGACGATGACTCCGGGCACACCGGCCTCGACAAACGAGGTGATCGCCTCTTGAAATTCTTGGAAGATCCGGGTGGGGTAACCGGAATTCGACAGATCACGTTCCATCCTAACAAGGACATAGCCGTAACCTTCCGGCAGGATCCGGTACTCGACTTGGTCCGAAAAGTCCGCCTTCCTTGCAAAGTTCAACAGGAAAAAAGTCTGTCCCGCATCGTCTACGGCCGTGAGGGTGGCCGTTTGGGAAGCCGCCGAACCGGAGTTCTTGAACTCGACCTGGACACCCGCGCCGACCGGGCCCCGGGTCAGGAGACTGGCCTGCTCCAGCCGGTAGTGTTCCAGTGTGGCCTGGGGGTTTTCGCCCCCGAGGGCGCCTGTCAATACCTTGAAAGGAACGGCGCCGACATCGATCTGTCTGATGGCTGTTTTGACCGGCTTTCCTTCCCACGAGATAATCTCGGCACCTGTAGCAATCCCTGCCAGATCGGCTGGCCCGTTCGGGACGATTGCGGCCGCGATCACCCGCGAATCATCTAGTTCGGCCACCGCCATCCCGAACCCTCCACCCGCCAGCTCCTTTCCGAGGGCCGTGGGCACTGTGGCGTTCTGTGCGGCCAGGCTGAGATGTCCGTCGGGGATCGAGCAGACATACTCGTGCAGAGCAAGGTAATAGGCTTTTTCGTCTCCAGTAGCCTGGGCTTGTATGATGCGCGGCATAAATCGGCTGTAGAGACCAGGCCAGTCAACACTCTTCCACTCACTGAAGGCATACTCAAGTGAGAACTTGTGGTGGGCGGCTTGGAAGGCGTCGGTCCAGGTGAGTGTGCTGTAGTCAGCCGGATCGGGGTAAGTGAAACCGTTCCTGGGATCTGTTTCGGTGTGAGTATCACTTCCTCCTGAGCAACCGAAAAGGATTAGCAGGATCAGGTAGAATAGGGCAAACAGCGAATATCGGAATCGGGTTTTCATGGGGGAGAACCTCCAAAAATTTGGAACTACGTGAATTAATTGATTACTATGAATCTGTTGGCCCTCATAGAACTGACAATCAGTATCTCATTCTTTGGATATAATATCAATGATTGCAATTTGTATTGACGCCTTGAAAGGTGAGCCAGTGTTCAGTCAGGCCATTTTCGGTGCCTTTAAAACTAGCTCGCCCGTTTGTAGCGGAAATGAGGTTTCCGCCAATCTCACCGGCATCGGGCATTACCAGATGATGGCGTATCCAACCGATATTCAGATATATTTTTGCATCAAAAGGCTGGATCGAATGGCAGTTATGTTAATTTTTCGGTGGTGCTGAATCTTTGAGATATCCAGATGGTACTTCCGTGGCGCACGGAGCTTGACTCACCCTATCGTGACTCCCAATTGTTTATTATAGAAGACCGACCCAA
>CAYPDL010000082.1:0-18046 GCA_964409475.1 uncultured Desulfobacteraceae bacterium
CGAAGCCAACGCGGAAATCCATCATCCGGATGATCTGGCACGTGTAACTCAATGGTTCAATGACGCCATCGCATCCGGGAAAGACGAATTGCCTCCCAGCGAGTACCGGGTGGTTCGGAAAGACGGTGGAATTCTCTTCATTCGTACCGTCGGCAGGATCAGGCACAGAACAGGTAAAAAACCCATCATTTTTGCAACGGTCCAGGACATCACCGAGCGAAAGTGTGCGGAAGACGAGCAAGAGAAGCTGCAGGAGCAATTGCATCAGGCCCAGAAGATGGAATCGGTCGGCCGGCTGGCCGGGGGCGTGGCCCATGATTTCAACAACAAGTTGACCGTGATCCTGGGATACGTTCAACTGGCAATGGAAGACATGGACAAGACAGATCCGTTGTATGAAAATCTCGAGCAGGTCTCGAAGGCCGGGAAGCAGTCTGTTGACATCGTGCGCCAGCTTCTGGCCTTTGCCCGGAAGCAGATCATCGCGCCCGAGGTGATGGATCTCAATGAGACCGTGGAAGACATGCTCAAGATGTTGCGACGGCTCATCGGAGAGGACATTGACCTGGTCTGGTCGCCGGGCCATGACCTCTGGCAGGTGAAGATGGACCCCTCCCAAGTGGATCAGATTCTGGCCAACCTGTGCGTCAATGCACGGGATGCGATCTCGGGGGTGGGCAAGGTCACCATTGAAACGGAAAATAGGGTTTTGGATCAGGGTTATTGCGCCGATCACCCGGGATTCCTACCCGGCGAGTATGTCATGCTGGCGCTCAGCGATGACGGCATGGGCATGGATAAGGAAACCCTGGCCAAAGCATTTGAGCCCTTTTTCACCAGCAAGGAGGTGGGCAAGGGAACGGGCTTAGGGCTTTCCACGGTGTACGGCATTGTCAAACAGAACCAGGGCTTCGTCAATGTCTACAGCGAGCCGGGCAAAGGGACCACTTTCAAGATCTACCTCCCCCGACATCTGGGGGAGTCCGAGAAAGGCGTAGAGGCGGCCAAAACCGAAATCCCCCGGGGCCGTGGCGAGACCATCCTGGTGGTGGAGGATGAGGCGTCGGTGTTAAGACTGGCCCGGAGGATTCTCGAGGGGCTGGGCTATGCCGTACTGACATCAGCGAGTCCGGCGGAGGCGGTTACCATGGCCCTGGAATATGCCGGCGAGATCCACCTCCTCATGACGGATGTGGTCCTCCCCGGAATGAGCGGCAGGGACCTGGCCGGGGAGATGATAAAGATCCGCCCCACCATCAGGACCCTGTTCATGTCGGGATACACGGCCGACATCATCGCCCACCGGGGCGTGCTGGATGAGGGAGTGCAATTTATCGGAAAGCCCTTTACTTTCGACAGCCTGGCCCGGAAGGTGAGGGAAGCGCTGGATACAGTGAAAAGTGAAAAATGAAGACTGAAGAAGGAGGAAGGAACGCGGAGCTCGGAACGCGGAACGGGGAAGGAATCTGCGGATAAGAATTGAGGATCGGCAAAATTCCTTGACAGGTTTCGGCTTATCTGGTCAAATATCTTTCCACTTTTGTTTTAAAGTGGCAAAAAACTCGGCCAGTAGACAGCCCCATGATTGAATCCATAAGATCCATCATCCTGGATTTCCAGGAGTTCTCCCTGGAAACCGGGGGATTCCCTGAGGTGGCAGGTCTTGACCGACGCCTTCGGATTAAGATTCACCAGGAGTATGTTGAGGCAGTCCTGTTCCGCGACCTGATAGAGCGGCACAACATTTCCCATCCAAAGGCGTTGACGGACCTTGCTCACCGGCTGATCGACAACATCTCCTCGCTATACTCCGTCAACAGCCTCACCGGGTACCTGAAGTCTCTGGGCCATAATGCCCCCAAGTCCGCGGTATCCGACTATCTGCAATGGTTCGAAGACGCCTACTTTCTGTTCACTGTCCCGCTGTTTGATGCGTCTGTGGCCCGCAGCAAGGCCAATCCGAAGAAGATCTACTGTGTGGACCACGCCCTTGTCCCTTCCATCGCCTCGGGCATTCTCCTGAACGCGGGTCATTTGTTGGAAAACCTCGTCTTTTCCGCCCTTCGGCGTTGTTCGGATCACATCTTCTACAGCAAGACAAAGAGCGGTCACGAGGTTGACTTTGTCGTGCCGCAGCAGGACCACTCGGTATGGTTGATTCAGGCATGCAAATCCCTTGTTGACCCCAAAACCAGGAACCGGGAGGTTGATGCCTTGGGTGAAGCCATGTCAGAAATGGGCATGGATTCAGGCCTCATTGTGACGCGCGCCGAAGAGGACGAAATAAGAACCGGGAGCGGGAGTATAAAGGTCGTTCCGGCCTGGCGCTTTCTGCTCGATATGCCGGAGTCCTGAGGCATTTCGCGAAAGGCCCCCGATTATGGGAAGGGGCCGTGTCTCTCCCCGCTCACTGAGCTGTTGGTTGTCACCTCCCCGAAGCCGGACGAACCGGAACCAATCACGAGTCACGGGACACCGGAGAATGTTCATCGCCACGTTACCCCTGCGACGTGACACGGTCGCTCATTTCCGCATCCAGCCCAAGATAGGTGTTGAGCATGTAGCAGGCTTCGGGGATAATCGTGGAAGGTGCGATTAGCTGACCATCGTAGTATTGTAAAGTGTTATGATAGGTTGTAAGAGCGGCCTTCCCGCGAAGGGTCAGGTCTCTGCTAAAGGAAAATTTTTCCTTGGCTGGGATAGGCCTTCGGTCGGCAATGGGACCCCATGGCAATCGGCCGGCCTTTGAAGCTTCCTACGAACTACGCAGCGTAAAAATGGATTGACCTCTGTCCATGACGGGGGATAATATGAGTGCCGAATTGAAATCGTAACGAAAACCGAATGTTGCACGCTGTGTGCGGATTCATGCGGGGGCGGTGAAACAGGCCGGCGATCCCGACATGACCCGGAAGGTCGTGACAATGGGCCAGGGCAGAGGATCGCAACGGCTTGGCGGCATTAGAGCAGGATTTGTGATTGTTGATTGAATAATGGCTTGAAAACAAGATGATGCATAGCCGGAACCCCAAAATCTTTTTCTTAAAAGCAATTTCATTTCAATACACATTGACACCCAAGAAAGGAGGCCCACATGTTGCCTTTGAAAAAAATTCTATGCCCTACGGATTTCAGCGATCCATCTTTTGAGGCGATGAAAGTGGCCACTGAACTGGCCTTGCACTTCTCCTCCGAGCTGATCGCCATCCACGTTGTTGCACCGATTCCTGTTATTGCAACGGAGTACACGAGCCCGGCGGCCTTCGATGTGCAGGAATATCAGCAGGTAATGGAGGTATCATCAATGAAGACCTTGGAGGAACAAATCGAAAAGAGGATACCTGAAGGTGTTTCGGTCCGCAGGATGTTGTCTCTGGGCGATCCCGCTAATCAGATTGTGCATACGGCCGAGGATGAAAAGGTGGACCTCATCGTAATCGCAACCCGGGGTCAGACGGGAATAAAACGCCTTGTCTTCGGTTCGGTCGCGGAAAAGGTTGTTCGGCTTGCCACTCGGCCTGTTCTCAGCATTCGGGATCGGCACCCGTAACATTGAAAAGAGCGGATGGAACCTAATCACGATTAGATATGCATCTTGTGTTTTTTTCCTATCCGTGAAATTCACTCAAGGACAGCCCTCTCCGAGCTGTAGGCCCTACGAGCCGGAAGCCAGGAGGTGATCTCGGTTGAAGCCTCTGCCGGGCCACGGGATACGTGACCATTGTCGCAGAGAGACGGGGCCTGTCAAAGGGCTTCCGGGATCTCTTCATGGGTTGGGTCGCCAATAAGGACGGGTGGTTTTATGGAGCTGAACAAGAAATACATTACCCTCGATGTAAATCAGGCGTCTGTCAAGATCAGAAGCCCGGAGATGTCCATCCTCTTTGAGGTGAACGACCTTCTATCCAAGCCCTTGGAATTGGGGCAGGTGCTGGGACAGTCTCTATCAAAGGTACTGGCCTCTTTCCAGATGGATTCGGGCCGCGTCTATCTCCTCGACGAAGATCAAACCAGTCTGAATCTGTTCGCCCACCATGGAATAGATCCCCAAGGTCTCGAAAAGGTGAGCATCCGGACGGGATTTTCGGGCAAGGCGGCGAGAACAAAGTCATTTATCGCTCAATATGTATCCGAATTGGAGGACAGGGAGCGGGTATATCTTCTCAAGAAGAGGGGGTTGGAAGTCGTTATGTGCGTTCCGCTGATAACCAGGGACAGGGTCTTGGGGGTCATGAATCTGTCTGCTAAAAAGGACCTTGTGCTGGATTATGGAAAAATCGATCTTCTGACCACCATCGGCAACCAGATTGCCGTTGCGGTGGACAATGCGAGGCTTTACAGAGACCTGGAAGACAAACTGGCGATCCTCAAGGAAAAGCAGAAGACGATTACCCTTTTTGCCTACTCCGTATCCCACGACCTCAAGAGCCCGGCTGCCAGTCTCTACAGTCTCACAAACCGGCTGAAGGAAAAGTACAGTTCAGGGCTCGACGCCAAGGGAACGGAGCACTGCGATCTGATCCTGAGGACCGCCCGACAGATGCTGGCCCTTGTGGAGACGATCAATGCCTACATCGCCGCCAAAGAGGCGCCCCTGCATCTGGAGGAGATTCCTGTCGGCGATGTAGTGGAAATGATTATGGGGGAGTTCTCCGAGCAACTTGATGAGCGTCATATCGGGGTGGTGGGCGCAGAAAGGCTGCCCTCGGTTGTTGCGGACAGGATGGGCATGACGCGCATCTTTCGCAATCTCCTGGACAATGCCCTCAAATACGGGGGAGAAGGCCTCTCAGAGATATGCATCGGATACCGGAGGGAAGAGGGCTTTCACGTTTTCTCCTTCGCGGATGATGGCGCAGGCCTGCGCGGCAAAGATAGGGAAAGGCTTTTTGAGCCCTTTGAGAGAAGGAAAAATTCAAAGGGTGTAACCGGAACGGGCATGGGACTGGCAATTGTCGAGGAAATGATCAAGCGGCATGGGGGCCGGATCTGGGTGGACCCCGGCGCCCGAAAGGGCGTCAGGTTCTACCTGTCCATCTCTACCGACCTGAAATTGGACCCGCCGGATGTGCCCCTGTCAGAAGGCGGCTGAGATTCCGTGCCAGCGGCTGACAGTAAACCTTCAACCTGTTTCCTTTCGCCTGCAACGCTATTTTTGGACACCGTCCAATCCTGGCAACCGATCGCGGGTTCATCGGGACATGAAAAGCTATTTTTGAGCATGCCCGAAGCAATGCCGACTGAGATTTAAACGATGCAATAGAAAAATGGATTGACCTTGCCTCGTTACGCGGGCTAATATGAACTTTGGATTTAAGTTGGAGCAACCTATTTTCGTCGCCCCAGAATAGCAAACGGTTACACTCAAATCGATTCATGCAGTCGATGTAAACCAACTGGTCGCCCCGGCATGACCTGAAAAGCTGTGATGGCTGGGCCGGGCGGATGAGGGCAACAAGAAGTCGGCGCCTGTTTCACGGGGTGCATTGAAAGAAAGCGACATGGAACAGACGATCCAGGAGAAACAACGCTGTTTGACCGCAATCCGCCTCGTCGAATATCTCAAGTCTGAGACTTCTCGACACCTGGACGGCCGGTCCCAGGGTTACTCAACAAAATCACAAAACCCAAGCATGGAGGAGAGACGATGACATCCTTGCCGTACAACATACGCCCCAACCTTGCAGGCGATTATCCCAAAATCGATTCGACCGCATTGATTGATCCTTCGGCCCAGATCATTGGCCATGTTGAAATCGCCAGGGACGTTTTTGTGGGTCCATTGACCGTTATCCGGGCCGATCAGCGCGGACCGGACGGGAAAGTCGCGCCCATTGTCATCGATGCGGAGGTCAACATCCAGGATGGCGTCATTATCCACAGCGATGCAGAAGCCTCGGTGATCATCGGTCCCAAGACCTCTGTAGCCCACGGCGTGACCATCCATGGGCCGTGCACCATCGGACGAGAGTGCTTTTTGTCCATGCGCTCCTGTCTCTACAAGACAACCCTCGATGATCACGTATGGCTGGGGATGGGCGCCATTGCCAAGCTGGTGACGCTTCCCTCCTTTACGAGGGTGCCTGCGGGGAGTGTTGTCCGCGAGAGGCCCGATGTGCTGGGGCTTCGGCTCGTTACGGAAACGGAACGGGAATATATGGAGATGGTCTGGGCCGCCAATTCCCGTTTGCGTATGGATTATCTGGAACTGAGGAAGAAAGCGGAGGCGATCCGGTTCTTGGCGGAGAAAAAGGTAGGCAAGAAAAAGTCATCCCAGCCATAATAGCGATGAAACCACCCTTTCATTTTAAATCCCCCTTTATATTTGGTAAAAGGGGATTTCAAAGGAATTTTACCGGTTTTCGTTCAGATACGAAGGCGGCATAACCGCAACCAAAAATGGTCTCACAAAAAGTCAGAGCAGCAAAGGGCCAAAAGAGAGGTCTTTGTTTTTTGTGACAGGACTCTGAGGATTGAGGCACTAAATAAACAACAATATTCCGGAGGCATCATGCTGATAATAACCGCACTGATGAAGGTCAAGAAAGGTAAGGCGGACGAGTTTGAAAAAGCCGCCCGAAAATACGCTCCTCTTTTTCTTAAAGACCCGGGTTGTGGGATGTATCGTGTTCAGCAGCGATTGGACAATCCCGAGGTCTTCCTATTCTATGAACAATATGAAGATAAAGACGCCTTGAAATATCACGTTCAATCGGCGACCTTCAAAGACATGAAGGCGGCGACGGATCCTCTTTTGGACGGCGAGCCTGAGATATTCCGCTATAAGGATATTCTGCTGTCCTGAGTTGCCAGAGGGTATTTTTCTGTGCAGTAAGACCATGCGATGCTCGATGAAATTTGAGAATTCGGTAGGAAAATGATCTATGAAAAGTGCATTTCCATGGCGGACATATTTGAAAGACAGTGAAAATTCAGAGGTATCTGTTGTGTCGGACCGTGAGAAGCCACGGTTGTTGAAGAGCGCATTGGAAGATTGTGAATTGGAGTGATATTGAAGATGACAAACAACGATCACTATATGAAACTGGAAAATATGATGCATTCCGCGCTGGTTATGCAATTGACCGGCGGCAAAGTTACCATAACGAAAGGTGAAGCGCAGATCACACACCCGGTGAGTAAGGGCTTTGTCCACTCTACAGGCGCCATGCGCGATGCACTATGGGATCATATAACTGATGAGACACAATGCTTTTGGCCTGACTTGGGGCAGGTCTGCTAAAAAGCCCAGTCAAGGCCGAGGAAAAGGCCGTTGTGTTTCTGCCGGTCGTCTGAGGGCTTTTCCTTGATGCTGAAAAGATTGCCCATGCCATGTTGTCCCACTATGCTGAGTCTCAAATCATTAGAAAGATTGTAACCGAACATGAGGGAGAGGTTCCTGCTTTTCCAACTGTCAATGTCGTTGAAACCGCTGCCGAGGCGATCGCTTTCATCCCAGTATTGAAGATCTGCGGAAAATGACCATCTCGCGGGCAAGGGCTTGATCCGGATTGCAAGACCCAGCCCTGGCCCCCAGGAGGGGGATTCTTCCAAGCCATTTTCATATCCCACGTAGGAAAAGGAAGGGGTAATCTGCAACCAGTCGAACGGATGAATATCGCTGGCCATCTTCACGCCCTGGAGGTGCCTGTCCATGGTGTTCTGGGGCTTTGACAAAGAATACGTGGGCCGAGGTATCAGGAAATTATCGGTTTCCTCTGAGGAATAGCGGAAGTGGCTTTCCTGCAGCAGGCTCATGCTCCAGGAAGCGTCACCAAAGGAGTGGCTGACCTGGAGGCCAAATGTGTGGGTCATGCCTTCCCAGAGACCGCCGACAGAGGAATTTTCACCCCAAGAAAGCGGTCTTAACCCATCACTCAGGGTCAAAAACCCCCTTCCATTTCCGGCGTATCCATTGGACATATCTCCAGAGTCATTCATGGCGGTTTCGACTCTGCTTAACGAATGTCCATGGTCGGTGCCTTCGTATCTCCACAACCCGGCAGGTCTCTTGGCGCAGACCATTTTCAGCTTCCAGTACTGGTTGTCAAGGCTGGATATGGTCACCCCGCTTTGCCGGGCCGCATGAATGAAATTGCCATCGTCAAGATAGATGCCAACGTGATTGGCGCGTTTGCCTTTCTGAGAAAAAAAGATCAGGTCGCCCGTTTGAAGGTCTTCCTTTTGGACCTTTTTCATTATGGGGAGGGAATATTGTTTATAACTTGAATGAGGGAGATCTAAAGAAAAGGTCTCGGAGTAGACATGCCTTACAAATCCAGAGCAATCCATCCCTTTTTTGCTGGCCCCACCCCAGCGGTAAGGTATGCCGACATATTTTTTCACCATCTTCAGGAAGGATTCTTCCTCCACGACAACCGGGGGGGGTAACGAGGTCACCCGCTTAGCAGAAGAGCGTTTGGTTTTGGCCTTGTGAGGCCTCTTTTCTACGGCAAAAGCGCTGTGCAGCAGGAAGCCGGGATTAAGATTGAGAAAGAAACAAAGAATGATGATAAGCGAACTCAATCTCACAAGCGTTTTCCTCTTAATGCGTTTAGAACGTTTTACCATCGCTTACCCGTGTCAGAGTCTGGCTTGATCTTTTCATTTCCGCACACATCCTTCCGCAAGGCCTCAAGCCCCTCTTGGCCCCACAGGAACCTTGAGGGCGAAGGGAATAAAAAAATAAGGCACTCCTATCACATCCCTAAGGGTTTGTGCAATAATAAAATCAGGGTGAGCGATATTGTCGAGGGGTGACGGAAATGCCATGGAATTGACGGTCTTGGGGCCCGATCCCACTCCAAACATGTGGGTTAAACAACAGCCTGAGGCGGATATCTTCTAAGCCATTCGTGACGCAAAGACGCTCACAAAGGAAACCACAAAACGTAAGTTTTTCAAAGAGTTGGCTTCTTGACGCGAGGCCTTTTTGGTTACGGCTTGTCCGGATTGGGGATAATGGTAAACCGGAATATGGAAAAGCCGACACAGAGCTGATTAGTCCATATTCCGCTGAAGACGGTCCCACAAACTCCAGAAGGTCGGGAAGGACTTTTCGACACAACCCTTATCCTGGATGTCGAGATGGGGCAGCCGTAAGGCTACGACTGCCAGGCTCATGGCCAGACGGTGATCGTTATGAGGGTCTACTAGAGTCCCTGTCAGAGGGGCCTCTCCCTCGATGATGAGGCCATCAGGAAGTTCCCTCACATGGGCCCCGATCCGGCCCCATTCAAGGGCCAGGGCGTGCAGTCGATCACTCTCCTTGTGCCTGAGATGGGCAACGTTTCGAATGATGGTCCTTCCCCTGGCAAAGAGCGCCACTGCCGCCAGGGTGGGGACCATATCGGGCAGATCATTCATATCCACCTCAATCCCTGAAAGGTCCCGGCCGTGAACGGTCACGCGATCAGATCCCTTTTCTATGGTGCAGCCCATACCCTCTAAGATTTCCAGGAACCTGATATCGCCCTGCCGGGTCGTGTAAGGATGGATATTGCAGGTGACAATCGTCCCGCCGGTAACAGCGGCCGCAGCCCAGAAATAGGATGCGGAAGAGGCATCCCCCTGAACGCCAAATTCACGAGGCCTGTACTTCTGGCCCGAAGGGATCTTGAAACGATGATAGTGATCGCGATCGACGCGGATCCCAAACTGGTCCATCACATGGATGGTCATATCCACGTACGGACTTGAAACCAGTTCTCCTGTGACCTCCACATCAATGTCTGCGTCTGCATAGGGACCTGACAGGAGGAGGGAAGAGAGAAACTGGCTGCTCTGATCCCCTCGAAGGGAGACCCTGCCGCCCCGGATGCCGGATGCCCGGATGCGTACCGGGGGGCAACCATCCCGTTTAACGCATGAGACGTCCACCCCCAGGCGGTTCAGGGCCGCAACCAGGGGACCGATCGGCCTTTGTTGCATCCTTTGTGTGCCGGTCATCAAAAAATCACCCCTGCACAGTGCGACCACCGACAGAAGCAGTCGAAAGGATGTCCCGGAATTGCCCAGGTAGATCGTTTGCGTGATGGCGCCTGTACCAGGCATCCTGCCTCGCCCCTCCACAATGAGACTGCTTTCGTCCATGGTGATCGTTACGCCGATCTGTTGCAGGGCATGGATGGTGTAGAGCGTGTCTTCGCATTTCAGGAAATCGTTGAGCACGCTCCTTCCATTTGCCAGGCTCGCGGCTATGATCGCCCGGTGGGTGATGCTCTTGGAGCCGGGTATTCGAACAACGGAGTCTAATCTTGATGGGGGATCAATGTACGTCATTCTGTCTCAGCAGGGCCTCCTTTACTGCCATATCCATGATCGACAGGGGCGGGTCGATCCCTGTCCACAGCCGGAACTGTTCGGCCCCTTGATGAATCAACATCCGGATGCCGCTGATGGTGGTGCAGCCTCTTTCCCTGGCCATTCTCAGAAGCCGGGTATCGGGGGGGCGATAGACGATGTCCATGACCACCATCCCCTGTTTCAAGATCCGTTCAGGGACCGGGCACTGATCCGCATGGGGCCACATTCCGACAGGCGTTGTCTGAATCAGGATATCTCCCCTGGCAGCCGCAATGTCTTCCAATGGGATAAATTTGCATCCCAAGGCTCGGCTAAGCCCTTCCCCCGTGTTGCAAGACCGGTTGACAACCGATAGGGTCACCCCCTTTTCTTTCAGGATAAAGCCGATGGCCCGTGCTGCACCCCCGGCGCCCACAAGGATGCAGCTCTTGCCCGGAAGTCTTATCTCCTCTTCCAGCGCCTTCAAGGCCCCGAGGGCGTCGGTATTGTATCCTGCCAGCCTGCCGCCTGTATTGACGATGGTATTGACGGCGCCGATCCGCCTTGCAAGGGGATCTATGTTGCTGAGGTAGGGGATCACGGATCTCTTAAAGGGGATGGTAATACTTGTTCCCTTGACCCCAAGCCCTTTGATCCCCCTTACGCATCCCTCAATATCTTTTGCTTCAAAGGCAAGATAGACGGCGTTAAGGCCGATGGCGGAAAAGGCGGCATTGTGCAAGGTCGGACTGAGGGAATGCCTGACCGGGTTTCCTATCACGCCGTAAAGCTCGGTGTACTGATCCACTTTTATGGTGAAAGAATTTTGCATATCTTCCTCATATGAAACTGGATGCTGGATACTGGATGCTGGATACTGGCTTTTCGGAGTTTGAAGTTAAGAGTGTGGAGTGCCTAAAGTTAGGGGGATGAATTCCGATTTGAACTCCCAACTTCACACTCCACACATCAGACATTTTAGGTACTTTAGTTCACTTTAGGCGCTTGCACTCCAGGTTAAGCCGTTCAGCGTTCAATGTTCGGGGTTGAGACAAGCTGACTGATCATCATCACTAGGAGAATAGCTGACACGTGCGACTATACTGTTTCACCCAGTGGGTGAAGATGGCTCATCTGAGTCAGTCATCAGGATCCATCATTAAAGTTAAGAATATCATTAGGCCATAACTTTGAACCTTGAACCCTAAACCTGAAACCGCTCAGCTCAGGTGTAGAGCACATGACTATTGGATGTTATGCCGCAGCCTGTTGAGAAATTTCTGCATCTCTTCATAATCCCTTCCCCTGATAATGTGGGTCAGATAGGCAAGGCTGGAACTGATCGCCTCGATCTGTCTGACCGTGTAGGGATTGAACATGATCTCGGCAAGAAGGTGATCATCCTCAGAAAACAGTCCCCTCGCGATATCAAGGTGTTTTCTAAAGGTTGTCCCAGGGGCCTCCTGTTGTTTCATAGTGGCGGCAAACACCATGGACGATGCAAAGGGGATGGAGAGGGAATAGGCAATGGTCTGGTCATGTTCTTCAAAGGTGTACTCATAGACATTGAGATGAAGGCCTTTGTAGAGATTCCTGAAAAAGGCCTTTCCTTCCTCGTCGGACTCCTTGATAATGATGGCATTCTCATTGCGGAGGTCCCTGATGTTGGCAAAGGTAGGGCCGAACATGGGATGCGTGGAGACGAATCTCCTTCCCAGGGCCTTGTACAGCTCATTTATTCCGGTCTTTACTGAGGCAATGTCTGAAAGAATGCATTCCTTAGACAGGTAGGGAAGAACGTCTTCAAATGCCTCATGGATATTGGCAATGCTTACGGCGTTAATGACGAGCGCAGGTCCGAACCCCTTTGCCTCTGATGGTTCAAGAAACCTTGTAACATTAAAGAAGTATTTGAGCTTTCTTCTGTCCAGGTCGTAAACAGCCACTTCGTGGTCGAGGCAGAGTTCTTCCACCAGCCATGCACCCATATGCCCGGCGCCCAGTATGAGTATCTTCATCGGACCCTCCTCTCTGTGTAACAGCCCATCAGCCGGAATTGGGTCGTCATCCTTTCGACCTCTGTAAGCGCTTCTATAACAGGCCGGTCCTTGCCCGACCCCTCGAAATCAAGAAAAAAGGCATAGTCACCCGGCTCATTGGGAATCGACTCTATCCGTGTGAGGTTGATCGCTTTCTCCGCGAACACCTGGAGCACATTGAAGAGCGTACCCGCTTTGTGCTCGGTGGCAAAAACAATAGAGCATTTGTCCCCCTCTCCGGTGGCCTCTTCCTTGGACAGGACAAGGAACCGTGTCATGTTTCTCTCGATGTCCTCTACACCTTCCTTTATGATTTCCAGGTCATACAGATGGGCACAAAGCCTGCTCGCAATAGCAGCAGACCTCTTGGGCCGTGTTTCTGCGAGCATTTTTGCTGCCCCGGCAGTGTCTGTGTAAGGCACTGGCTCGAGATTATTCCTTGCAAGAAATTGACGGCATTGTGAAAGTGCCTGGGGATGGGAATAGACGCTCCGGATCTCTCTGTGGTCCGTGTCCGGCAGTGCAAGGAGACAATGGCGTACGGGGAGTTCTACGGCCCCGACCACATGGAGATCGGCATGGATGAGGAGTTGATTGACCTGGTCTATAGAACCGCCTAATGTGTTTTCCACGGGAACGATCCCATAGTCGTAGACCCCCGATTGAACTCCCTCGAAGATGTCCGCGAATGTACTGCATGGAAAAGGGACCAGACGGCTGTTCCAGAGGATCGACGCCTCTTCACTATAGGCCCCATGTTCTCCCTGAAACGCAATGAGATCATAATGATCGCGCTGGAGTCTCTTACTTTCGTGGATGATGCCATTGTAGATTTTGTCTATAAATCCTGTCGGAACGAGCCCTGTATGGCGATTTCTTAGTCTATCCAGGATCTCCTTCTCTCTCTTGATGTCTTCAACTTCGGTCTTGAATTTGTTCGCTATGAGGACCTGTTCCATCCTGGTGTTTAAGAGCTGCAATATCTGACCATCAATGCTGTCAATCTTTTTTCTGATCTCTTTCAGATTCATGAGTTACCTCGCTAAAACATGTTCAAGCTTGCAAAGTTCATTGCCAGAACGGTAAAGAGCAGCCACGTATTGCTTCCCCTAATTCATAGATCGGCATCTCTTCCACAAACGCATGGCCGACAGCCTTTAGAAGCACAAAATGAATGCCGCGCCCGTTCCGCTTCTTGTCCTTTCTCATGGCGTCAAGAAGATCTTCGAGGGCACAGTCAAGCCGGACCGGGAGTCCCAGTTTTTTGAGCAATGTCTCGATCCGTTCGACCTCTTCAAGGGTCAAATATCCCCATTTGTGGGACAGTCTTGAGGCAATCGCCATGCCTATGCTGACCGCCTCGCCGTGGGAGATGCCAGCCGACTTTTCAATGGCATGCCCGAATGTGTGCCCGAAATTGAGCTTCCGCCGCTCGCCCCTCTCCTGCTCATCTTTGTTTACAATTGATGATTTCATGGCTACCGAATCACAGACAAGCCTCTCTATCACCTCGGGATCCAGGGATACGCCCTTTTCATAATTCGCTTCAAGGTATGAGAACAGTTCAGGGTCTCCGATAGCCGCATGTTTGACAATCTCGGCGAAACCGGAGAGAAGCTCCTTTCTGGGCAGGGTCTTCAGGAGATTCAGGTCGCAGATAACGAATTGAGGTTGATTGAAGACCCCAAGCATGTTCTTGTAGCCAGCGAGATTGACGCCGTTCTTTCCGCCTATGCCGGCATCCACCTGCGACAGGAGGGTTGTGGAAACGAAGCCGAACCGGACGCCCCGCATGTAGATAGATGCGACAAAGCCTGTAATGTCGGACACGACTCCCCCGCCGATTCCCACAATAAAAGATGACCGGTCCGCCCCGATCTCCATGAGCTTCAGGCAGATCTCTTTGACGGTCTCCAGGGTCTTCACTTCTTCCCCACTGGCGATCTCAACGACGTTGCAGGAGGGGGGAAAATCCTTTTGATAGTGGCGGCAGAGATTGGTGTCAGCGATAATCACCGTTTTGTCCAATGGGGCGTAGCTTCCGAGGGACTCGATGGCCTCGCCCACCAGTATAGTTGATGCACCGCTACGGCCACGAACCTGGATGGCTTTCATGGTTTGCTTGCTCCAAGTCGATCTATTGACTTTCCATTCAGTTTATTCATGCAGGCCCCTAATATGTGCAACTTTTTCATAAGTCCCCCGAACATATCCGGCGACATGGCCTGATCTTTGTCGCACATGGCATCAGCCGGCCTGCAGTGCACCTCAACCATAATTCCGTCCGCCCCGGCCGCCATGGCAGCGAGACACATCGCTTCAATAATGCTTAACCGCCCGGTTCCGTGAGAGGGATCCACAATGATGGGGAGGTGCGATGTTTCCTTCACGGATGGGACGATGCTTAGATCCAGGGTATTTCGTGTGTACGTCTCAAATGTCCTTATCCCTCGTTCACAAAGGATAACATTGGGATTCCCAGCCGCAAGGATGTACTCCGCACAATTCAGCCATTCTTTGAGGGTTGAATACATCCCCCTTTTCAGGAGGACAGGCTTTTCAAGTTTCCCAACCTCTTTGAGTAGGGAGAAGTTCTGCATGTTTCGAGTGCCGATCTGGAGGACATCCGCATATTCGGACACCCAGGACACATCCCGTGGGTCGGTAACCTCGGTGACAATCGGCAGCCCTGTCGCTTCTTTGGCCTTTTCGAGGATCTTCAGGCCCTGAAGACCGAGCCCCTGAAAATCGTATGGCGAGGTCCTCGGCTTGAATGCACCGCCCCTGAGCATATTGGCGCCTGCCGCCTTCACCTCTTGTGCGGTTTTGATGGTTTGTTCCTCGCTCTCCACGCTGCAAGGGCCGGCAATCACCACAAAATCCTCGCCAAATCTCACATTCCCGGCCGATATCACCGTCCGACCCAAATGATCTCCATTCAGCGAGGCAAGTCTGAGCGCGTTCATCTCGAATCATCTCCTTTTGCATATGCTGAGTTCGGCCTTAACGGCCCCAATTTTGACAATACGTTTCATGGTAAATACTCATGGTCAGAGGAAGGTTGCCCCTGTACATGAAAATTGAACCGCTGGAAAATGAGCAACATCGAACATTGAACATTGAACATCGAATGTGAAAAGGGCAACGCCTCAGGCTTAAACCTCTGAACCCTGGAACCTATCTTCATGGTAAAGAGGGCAAAAAAAACCGTGGTCTATCTGTCAGCCAACGGTCTCTTCCTGCACGATATCCATTAGACCGGGGCGGACCTGTGCACCAGAAAAAATAGTAATACAGTTTATGCCAGTCATTTTTAGACATCTTCTCTCCCACGTGTTCTGTCGGGTTACAATATGGACTTCCACCTCAGATAGTGATCGGCAAGTACGATGGCCGCCATGGCCTTTAAAACCGGCACTATGCGGGGCACGGCAGAGGTATCGAATCGACCCTTCAGCTTTAACCGGGCAGGATGTCCTTCCCTGTCAATGGTCTCCTGCGCCATCATAATAGAGGGGATCGGCTTGACTGCGGCGCGAAGGACAATGTCGTCTCCGTTTGAAATACCGCCCAGGATCCCGCCCGCATGGTTCGTCTTGAAACCCGTCGGCGTCATCGGGTCATTATTCCGGGAGCCCTTCAGCTTAGCCGCCTCAAATCCTGCCCCGATTTCTATCCCCTTTATAGCGCCAACAGACATCACCCCTTTGGCAAGATCCGCACTCAACTTGTCAAACACCGGCTCGCCCAATCCCGCGGGACACCCGGTTGCTCGAACCTCCACAATGCCGCCTATGGAATCCCCCGCCTCCTTTGCCCTTAAAAGAACCTCTCTGATTTTGTCTACGACAGCCATGTCAGGACAGTAAAAAGGGTTCTTATGGACAGCATCGAGATCGATATGCTCTGCCCGGATACCGCCCATCTCCAATGTGTAGGCAGTGATTCGTATTTCTAACGGGGCCAGGATTTTTTGGGCTACGACGCCGGCAGCAACCCTCGCGGCGGTCTCCCGTGCAGAGGACCTTCCGCCCCCCCTGAAGTCGAAATGGCCGTACTTTTTAAAATAGGTGTAATCCGCATGGCCTGGCCTGAACAGACTGCGAAGAATCTCATAAGGCTCACTCCTGACATCCTGGTTACGGATAAAGAGGGCAATAGGCGTCCCGATGGTAACCCCCTCAAAGACACCAGAGAGGATTTCCACCCTGTCTGTTTCGGATCGTGGCGTATCCACAGAAGTGCGACCGGGCCTCCGTCTTGTCATTTCCTCCACAAAATCCTCTTCACAGAGGGAGATGCCTGGAGGACAACCGTCTATTACCGCCCCAATCCCCTTGCCGTGCGATTCTCCAAAGGTCGTTATCCTGAACGCCTTTCCGAACGAATTTCCTGCCATCCTAAGAGGTTCTCCCATTGCTGTCCGCAAATTTGTATGGTAGTGCTCTGATAATCGCTTGTTCCACCGCTTCAGGGGTCTGGGCGTCTGTACTCACCGTCCAGTCACTGGCCCGTTTATAGGCTGGCCTCCGTTCACGGAGGATTGAATCCACTTCTTCAAGGGGGTCGCTCCCTGAAAGCGGGGGCCGGAGGTATCCTTGCTGCTGGGCCTGGGTCATCCTCTCCCTGATGACCGCTGCACCGGCCGAAAGCCACACCACCCAGCCATTTCTCCTCAGGTTTATCACGTTTTCCGGATCCGTCACGACCCCTCCTCCCGTAGCGATGACGCTATTGTCCTCCAATGCGACCGCTTCAACGACCTCCCTTTCCACATGCCTGAGATCCCTCCATCCGTATTGAGACACGTAGGAAGGGATAGGGATGCCTGTCTTTGCCTCAATGAGAAGGTCCGTGTCCAAAAAATTTCTCTTTAAATCCCCGGCCAACAGCCTGGCCACACGCGTCTTACCGCTGCAGCGATATCCGATCAAGACAATGTTCATAATACCTGTTCGCACCTGAGCAAAAAAAAAGGCCGTGGGCAATTTCCTTGCCCACGGCCTTGAAACTTGAGAAAATAGCTTATCAGGACATGGGCATACCTCTCCCCCAAAAATAAAGATAAGAATAAAGGCTCTGCCATGTCTGCTGCGGAAAACTCATAACCGTCTCTAACCTTTCAATCATTAAGATAGGAACTCAATAAATGATCGTGTCGGCTTTGTCAAGGAAAATTTTTGGAGGATCTCTCCGTAGAGCATTTGAAACGAGGTCGAAATAAATATCTTGACATATGGGATTCAGAAAATTAAAATAATAAAACTAAATTTAAATCGCATCGACTTGGTCCGCAATTATGATTCTTCTTTCGCAAAACATCATCGCCATTATCAGCGCAGCAGGGATAAGCGTTTCCCTGTTGCTCCTCCTTTGGGTCGTCAGACTCAAATGTCCAGGCCTGATAATGACATGATTTAAGCAAAACCCCTTAAAATCCGTTATCAGGCAGGCCTGGTAACGGATTTTTTTTTGGCAGAAATTGTCTGGAGAAAAGGATATGAAAGGCCAAATTACCCTTTACGATACGACCATGCGGGATGGGACCCAAGGTGAACAGATCACCCTTTCGGCTGAAGATAAGTTCCGTATCGCAAAAAAATTAGATGAGTTCGGTATCCCCTATGTGGAGGGGGGATGGCCAGGGTCCAACCCAAAAGATGTCCGTTTTTTCGAGATGGCCAGAGGGTCTGATTTCAAGAATTCCCGGATAACGGCCTTTT
>CAYPDL010000083.1:0-14964 GCA_964409475.1 uncultured Desulfobacteraceae bacterium
ATCTTAAATCCCAGTTAGGGGGATTTCGTTCAGAGACTATTTAATCTATTTGGAAGGAGAATCAAGCAGATGGCCGAAGAAAAAAGGGTGAAGGATATTATGGTGCCTATTGAGGAGTACGATAAGGTGGATGTCGATTCTCAGTTTTGCGATGTCTTGAGCATCCTGAAACGGAATTATGAGAATATGAAAACCGGGCTCAACGGCCGCCGTCTTCACAGGACGCTCTATGTGACAGATGCGGACAATGCCATTGTCGGCAAGATATCCATGTATGATCTGATCAGGGCGCTGGTCCCTGAACCTGCCAAGGCGCCCGAGGTTTCAAAGGCCTATCACAGCATGCTTTCGTCCCGGGCATTGGAGGTGGCCGAAGAGGTCGGCGAGGTTCAGGAACACTACAAGTGGCTTCAAAGCAGTTTCATGGATTTGGTAAAGCAGGAGGCCCATAAAAAGATTCGAGACATCATGAAACCCGTTCAGAAATCGGTTTTGCGGGAAGATGACCGAATCAACCAGGCCATTTACGTTATCTTTAAAGAGGACGTTCGCCAGCAGTTGGTTCACAGGGATGGGAAAATCGTGGGTGTGGTCAACCTGAATGTGATATTTGCGGAACTTCTCGAAACCGTCGGCCCGGAATGTCATATTCATTGGTGAAACGGCAATTAAACGAGCTGTATCACCTCTGCAATTCACGCCGGTGGGTCCATCCCGACCCGCTTGAATTCCTTTATCAGTACCCAGCCCTGGAAGACCGTGAGGTGGCAGGTCTTATTGCATCTTCACTTGCCTATGGCCGGGTGACCCAGATCCTCAAGAGCGTCGCATCGGTCCTGAAGGAGCTTGGGCAGTCCCCTTCGGCCTTTCTTCCATCCGCTTCGGACCGGTTTTTATGCGAGATCTTTGCCGGTTTCAGGCACCGGTTTACCTCGGGGGAGGAGGTTGTGCTCCTCCTTGCGGGCGTGAAGCGGGTCCTCGATCAATACGGATCACTGGGCGCCTGTTTCTTGGAGACCTACCGCAGCTGCGACGAGACGATCCTCCCGAGTTTAACCGCCTTTGTCGATGAATTGTCCCTGCCCTTCGAGGGTCGTTCCAATTCGCTCCTTCCCCGGCCCCAGAAGGGGAGCGCCTGTAAAAAGTTGAACCTCTTCCTCCGCTGGATGGTGAGGGAGGACAGGGTGGATCCGGGGGGATGGGATCGGGTGGCACCCTCGAAACTGATCATTCCGCTGGATACCCATATGCACCGGATCGCAATACGTCTCGGTTTTACAAAAAGCCGGTGCCCCACCATGAAGACCGCCCTCGAGATCACCCGGGCGTTCCGCGAGATCGACCCCTACGACCCGGTCCGCTATGATTTCGCCTTGACGCGCACGGGGATCCGAAATGACATGCCTGAGTGGTAAAGGTTCAGAGGTTCGGGGTTCAACGTTTCCCGCTGCAAACGGGATTAAGAACAGGGACGAAATTAAAGTCCTGAATGTTTTCTGGGCTTTCAATTCCCATATCGGAGATGATGAATCTGGCCGTCTCTCATGTGAATACGCGCAAGAATTCGAATCCTCGGACAAAATTGCAACCTTGAACCCTTGAACCCGTCAACGGTTGCCTGGTTTTTACCAAAAAAATACTTGACTTCATATAACCCGCATATTATTGTCAAAAAAATGAATGACAGTTCATTCATGTTTTCTGGATGGCGATGTGAGTGAAAACGGAAGATGAGGGCAACGGGCCATCTTCCAAAGCTGATGCCGCTCGCATCACCCTAACCCGAAATCCCTCCGGGACTCATTCTTCCTTGCACCGGGGGCAACATCCGAAGGAGTGTCGCCTTTTGTTGTTCGGGCAGGTGCGGACCTATCCGAAGTCACGCCGGGGGCGTGGCTGCGGCCGCATTTGCAGGGATAGGCCTAACCCAAAATGGAGGCGCTCCAAATCAACTGAGTGATAAGGAGGAGTCTATGGATAAGAAAATAAAGAAGGCCGGAGTCATCGGCGCCGGGGTGATGGGGGCCACCATCGCCGCTCAACTGGCCAATGTGGGCATCGAGACCGTTCTTCTCGACATTGTACCGCCTGAACTGACGGGTGACGACAAGAAAAAGGGTCTCACAGAGGAGAGCAAGGCCTTCAGAAACAGATTCGGCCAGAATGGGCTCACCGGCGCACTGAAGTCCAAACCGGCATCCTTCTATATCCCTGAAAACGCCAAGCTCATCTCCATCGGCAATCTGGTGGACGATCTGGGGCGTCTGAAGGAGGTGGACTGGATCATCGAGGTGGTGGTGGAGAGGCTCGACATCAAGCAGAGTGTCTTTGAAAAAATCGAAACCGTTCTGACGCCGGGGACCATCATCAGCTCCAACACGTCCGGGATACCTGCCAAAGAGATGTGCAAGGGACGGTCAGAGGCCTTTCGGACTTATTTCGCCATTACCCACTTCTTCAACCCCCCGAGATATATGAAACTCCTGGAGATCGTCCCCGGACCCGATACCCTGCCCGAGGTGGTTGAGATCCTGGCCGAAACATGTGAGAAGGTGGTGGGCAAAGGGATCGTATACGCCAAAGACACCCCCAATTTCGTGGCCAACCGCATCGGGACATTCAGCATGTTTTCGGTTATCATGGCCATGATGGACCTGGGCCTGACGGTCGAGGCCGTGGACAAGCTGACCGGACCCGTCTTGGGATATCCCAAAAGCGCCTCCTTCAGGACGGCCGATCTGGTGGGCCTGGACACCCTCCTCCATGTGGCGGACAATGTCTATGAAGGGGCCCCCGATGATGAGAAGCGGGGGATATTCAAGGCCCCGGATTTCATCGCAAAGATGCTCGATAAAAGGCTGTTGGGCGACAAGACAAAGCAGGGGTTTTACAAGAAGAGCAAGGACAGCGACGGGAAGAAGGTGATCCTCTCGCTCGACACCAACACGCTGGAGCATACGCCGCAGGAGAAGGTGAAATTTGCCTCGCTGGAGGCCGCCAAGAACATCTCCGGGACAGGCGAAAAGATCAAATCGCTTTTCAGTGCCAAGGACAAGGCCGGAGAGTTCACCTTTCGGACCCAAAGTGAGGCCCTCATCTATTCGGCCAATCGTATCCCGGAGATCGCCGACGATATCCTCAATATCGACAATGCCATGAAGTGGGGCTTTGCCAGGAAATTGGGGCCGTTCGAGATCTGGGACGCCATCGGCGTGGAAAAATCCGTCTCCAAAATGAAAGACGCCGGTTATGAGATCCCTGCCTGGGTGGAGGAGATGCTGTCGGCCGGCAAGACGTCGTTTTATAAGCAGGAGGCCGGTAAGCGCTATTACTACGATATCCCCGCCAAGGACTATCGGGAGATTCCGGCCAAATCGGGTATTATCCTGCTGCCGACCCTCAAGGAACAAAAAAAGGAGGTGGCAGCCAATACGGGCGCTTCCCTCATCGACATGGGCGACGGCGTGGCCTGCCTGGAATTCCATGCCAAGATGAATGCCATCGGCGAGGATATCATCGCCATGCTACACAAGTCCGCCGACATCGTGAGCAGGGATTTCGATGGCATGATCATTGCCAACCACGGTGAAAATTTTTCGGTGGGCGCCAACCTTGCAATGGTCCTCTTCGCCGCCCAGGAAGAGGAATGGGACGATCTGGACTGGTCCATCAAAGCACTCCAGGACGCCTTGATGCGGCTCAAATACCTGGATAAACCGGTGGTCGCGGCCCCTGCGGGAATGGCCCTGGGCGGGGGTTGCGAGGTCTGCCTGGCCGCGGACCGGGTACGGTATGCCGCAGAGACCTACATGGGCCTTGTGGAAGTGGGGGTCGGGGTCCTTCCGGCCGGCGGCGGATGCAAGGAGATGGTGATCCGCAATACAGACCATCTCTTCGAGGTACCGAGGGGGGGAATTTACCCCAAACAGATCGAGATGATGCCCTTCATTGCGAGGGCCTTTGAGAACATTGCCATGGCCAAGGTGGCCACCTCCGGACAGGAGGCGATCAAACTGGGCTACCTGAGGCCGACCGATAAGATGACCGTTAACCGGGATTACCTGATGGAAGACGCCAAAAAGACCGTGCTGGCCATGAATATGGAAGGGTACGTGCCGCCAAGGCCCAGGGACGATATACGGGTCCCGGGTGAAAACACGTTTGCCATGATCAAGCTGGCCCTCTGGACCATGCACGAATCCGGCTTTATTACGGATCACGATGTAACGGTTTCCACCAAGGTGGGATATGTCCTGTGCGGCGGAAATGTCCTGGCAGACACCAAGGTCGCCGAGCAATACCTGCTGGATCTGGAGAGAGAGGCCTTTCTGAGCCTCTGCGGCGACCCCAATACCCAGGCCAGGATGCAGCACATGCTGACGACGGGCAAGCCGCTCAGGAACTGAGAAATAACGTTGAGAGGTCAATTCGTCGAGTAGTCAAATTGAAAAATAAGCCAACTCAACGACTCAGCAATTCAACCGTTTGACTAAACGTGGAGGATGAAATGATGAAGGAAGCCGTAATTGTTGCCGCCTGCAGGACGGCAGTCGGAAAGGCCCCTCGAGGTATATTGAAAGATACCCGGCCCGAGGCCATGGGATGCGCTGTTTTGGGCGATCTCCTGAAGCGGGCCGGAGACCTGGACCCCATGCTCATCGATGATGTGATTATCGGATGCACCTTTCCGGAGGCGGTGCAGGGCCTGAATATGGGAAGGGTCCTGGTGATGTCCATGCACTGGCCCGACCGTATCCCTGGAATGACCGTGAACCGGTTCTGCTCTTCCGGGCTCCAGTCCATTGCCATCGGGGCTGAGAAAATCATGTGCGGGTACGCCGATGTGGTAATTGCCGGGGGTGTGGAAAGCATGAGCCAGATCCCCATGGGCGGTAGCATGATGTATCCCAACCCGGCCCTGGTGGACACGAGACCGGGGGCCTTTGCCGGCATGGGGCTTACCGCAGAAAATGTGGCCGAACGGTTCAATGTCGGCCGGGACGAGCAGGATGAGTTCGGCGCCAGGAGCCAGCAGAAGGCCGAGGCAGCCATCAAGGCCGGAAAATTCAAGAGCCAGATTGTTCCGTTGACGGTGAAACGGCAGAAACAACTCCCCAACGGGCATTTTATATATGAGGATTTTATTTTTGACACGGACGAAGGGATGCGGCCGGGGACGACCAAAGAGAGTATCTCCAAGATTCCGCCGGCCTTCAAACCGAAAGGGAGCGTCACCGCAGGCAATTCGTCTCAGACCAGCGACGCGGCCGCAGGGGTGGTGCTCATGTCCAAGGAAAAGGCCAAGGAATTGGGGCTGAAACCGATGGCCACGTTCAGGTGGCATGCGGTAGAGGGGTGTGAACCGGAATACATGGGGGTGGGACCGGCCGTGGCCATCCCGAAGGTCCTCAAGATTTCCGGCATGAGCCTCGATCAGATGGAGTTGATCGAGTTGAACGAGGCCTTCGCAGCCCAGGCCATTTACTGCATCAAGAAGCTCGGGATCAATGAAGGGATCACCAACGTGAACGGCGGGGCCGTTGCCCTGGGACATCCCCTGGGATGCACGGGGTCCAAACTGACCACCCAGTTGATCTATGAAATGCAGGCGCGGAAGTTGAGGTGGGGACTGGTCTCCATGTGCATCGGTTTCGGCATGGGCGCAGCAGCCATCCTTGAAGTGGAAGACTATTGAGGATTGAAAATTGAAGATTGATCCATTCGGAAAAAGACAAAATTTCTCGCAAAGAACGCAAAGATAGTGTCAATAATCTTTATAGATTGTCTCTGTGCCCTCTGAGGGCCCTGTGAGAAATCTGAGAAAGGAGAGACAAAATGGGAAATGAGAGGATTTTTGCAGGGGGGGAGTTTTTGATCACGGATGCGGCCCCTGAGGAGGTATTTACCCCTGAGGATTTTACCGACGAACACAAGATGATCCTTGAGACGGCCAAAGGCTTTATTGAAAAAGAGATCCAACCCGTTATTGACAAGTTGGAAGAGAAGGATCATGAACTGGTCCTTTCTCTCCTGGCAAAGGCGGGGGAGCTGGGTCTTCTCGGAACGGATATCCCTGAAGAGTACGGCGGACTCGGATTGGACAAGGTGAGCACCACCCTCGTGGCCGAGGCCATGGGTCCGGCCGCTTCTTTCGGTGTGGTGTACGGGGCCCACACCGGGATCGGCAGCCTCCCGATTGTCTATTTCGGAAACGACGCACAGAAAGAGAAGTACCTGCCCAAACTGGCCTCCGGCGAATGGTGCGGGGCCTATTGCCTCACCGAATCGGGGGCGGGCACGGACGCCCTGAACGCCAAGACAAAGGCGGTCCTTTCCGAGGATGGGAAATATTATATCCTGAACGGAGAGAAGATGTTTATTACCAACGCAGGATGGGCCAGCAGCTTCATCGTCTATGCCAAGGTGGACGGCGAGCACTTTACCGGCTTTATTGTGGAAAAGGATTTTCCCGGCGTCTCCACGGGCAAGGAGGAGAAAAAGATGGGGATGCACGGGTCCTCTACACGGCCGGTCATCCTCGAGGACGCCCAGGTACCCGTGGAAAACGTCCTTTATGAGGTCGGGAAGGGTCACAAGATTGCCTTCAATATTCTCGACATCGGCCGGTGGAAATTGGGCGCTTCGGCCGTAGGGGGGTGCAAGGGCTGTATCACTGAGGCGGTGAAATATGCCAACGGCCGGATCCAGTTCAAGGTCCCGATCAGCTCGTTCGGCATGATCAAGACCAAACTGGCCAATATGGCGATCCGGACCTATATGAGCGACAGCATGATGTACCGTCTGGCCGGCATGTTCGACAACAGGCTGGGCCTGCTGGATGCAGATGCCAAGAAGAGCGGTGAGGAGAACGCCAATGCCATCGAGGAATATGCGGCTGAGTGCTCCATTACCAAGGTCTATGGTTCAGAGGCCCTCGACTACTGTGTGGATGAGTATGTCCAGATCTTAGGGGGGTATGGGTTCTGCGCAGAGTACCCGGCTGAGCGGTACTACAGGGATTCCAGGATCAACCGGATCTGGGAAGGGACCAATGAGATCAACCGGATCCTGGTGCCCGGGACCATGCTGCGGCGGGCCCTCCAGGGGAGGCTGAACCTCCTTCCCGCGGCCCAGGCCATTGCCGGCGAACTCATGACCTACTCGCCCCTGTCGGTGCAGTTGCCGGATACGCCGCTGGCCCTACAGGAGCACATGGTCAGGATGAGCAAGAAGATCGGCCTGATGGTGGCCGGGGTGGCTGCCCAGAAGTTCGGTGCGAATCTGGCGAAGGAGCAGGAGGTCCTGGCGAAGATCGCCGAGATCGTTATTGAGGTCTTTGCCATGGAAAGCGGCCTGTTGAGAACCCTCAAGATCATTGCCAGGGACGGCGAGGAAAAGGCGAAATACCAGATCGAGGCCGTCAAGGTCTACGTGGACGAAATGATTCCCCAGATAGAATTGTGGGCCAAGCAGCTTGTCGCCTATGTGGAAGAGGGAGACATGCTTCGGACCCAGCTTGCCGGAATCAAGAAGCTGGCCCGGTATCAGCCGATCGACAGCATCCGCCTGAAGCAGTCCGTCGCGGCCAGGATCATCGATCTCGAGGCATATCCCTTTTGATTGACGATTGTTTATTGACGATTGCCGATGGGCGACTTATATTCAAACCCATCAGCGCATGAATGAGAGAGGACCTGTGTGTACAGGTCCTCTTTTTCATTCGGAACACGGATGACCCTTAGGTTGACGCTTAGAAAGACAATCGAATGACAATTGCAGGAAAATGAATTATCATGAATGACGGCCGAATGACCAATAACCAATGACCCATACTGAGCGAGGTTTTTTCAGATAGTGAACGAGATTCAGAAGTTACGAAATATCGGCATCAGCGCACACATTGATTCGGGCAAGACTACCCTGACCGAAAGGATACTCTATTACACCAAGCGGATTTTTGCCATTCACGAGGTCAAGGGTAAAGACGGTGTGGGCGCTACCATGGACTCCATGGAACTGGAAAAGGAGCGGGGCATCACGATCGCCTCGGCCGCCACCCACTGCGAATGGAAAGGACATCGGATCAATATCATCGATACCCCGGGGCATGTGGATTTCACCATTGAAGTGGAGCGGGCCCTGAGGGTTATGGATGGGGCCGTCCTGATACTCTGCGCGGTCGGGGGCGTTCAATCCCAGTCTATTACCGTTGACCGGCAGATGAACCGGTATGCGGTCCCGCGGATCGCATTTATCAACAAATGCGACCGGTCAGGGGCCGATCCTTATAAGGTCGTGGACCAGTTGCGCCAGAAGTTGAATCATAACGCCGTCCTCATGCAGATCCCCATAGGCCTTGAGGCCGAGTTTTCGGGGGTGGTAGACCTCGTTTCTCTGAAGGCCGTCTATTTTGAAGGTCCTCATGGCGACGATATGCGGATCGGGGAGGTCCCTGACAACATGATGAAAGAGGCCCTGGTTAAGAGAGACGAGATGCTCGATGCCGTCTCCATGTTCTCTGATGATCTCATGGAGGCCGTTTTTGAGGAACGTGTGACCGAGGATCTGATCCATGAGGCCGTTCGGAAGGGCGCCATTTCAAGGATGCTGACGCCTGTATTTCTGGGGTCTGCTTATAAGAACATCGGCGTACAGCTGGTGCTGGACGGCGTCAACCAATACCTTCCCTCCCCGGCGGAGGCAAAAAATGTGGCCCTTGACCTTGACAGGGACGAAACCGAGGTTGCCCTCCAAACCGATCCTGAGTCGCCGGTTGTGGCCCTGGCATTCAAGCTGGAGGTGACGCCGTACGGGCAGTTGACCTATCTCAGGATCTATCAGGGGTCGCTCAAAAAGGGAGATGATCTCATCATTACCCGCACAGGGAAAAAGATCAAGGTGGGTCGTCTGGTGAGGATGCATGCGGATCAGATGGAGGACCTGACCTCGGCCGGCGCAGGCGATATTATCGCCCTTTTCGGTGTGGTGTGTTATTCAGGGGATACCTTTACGGATGGCCGTCTCAACTACAGTATGTCTTCCATGTTTGTACCCGCGCCGGTCATTTCATTGTCCATTTCACCTGAAGACAACAGGTCCCAGGATAATATGTCAAAGGCCCTGAACCGGTTTATCAGAGAGGATCCCACCTTCAAGTCCTACGTGGATGAGGAATCAGGAGAAACCATCATATCAGGTATGGGAGAACTCCACTTAGAGGTTTATGTAGAGAGAATGAAGAGGGAATTTGACGCCAATGTGGTGACAGGCATTCCTCAGGTGGCCTACCGGGAGGCCATCACCCGGCAGGCGGCGTTTGACTACACCCATAAGAAACAGACCGGAGGTTCGGGTCAGTACGGGAGGGTGGCAGGTTTTATGGCGCCTTCTGAGGAGGGGGCGTATGAATTTGACAATCAGATCAAGGGAGGGTCAATCCCCACGGAATATATCCCTGCGGTGGATAAGGGGTTTCAGTCGTGCCTTCAAAAAGGGCTCGCCCTCGGGTTTCCCGTGGTGGGAATGAAGATCACCATCAACGATGGGAAGTCCCACAGTGTGGACTCTTCTGAGCTGGCCTTTACCCAGGCAGCCGTCGGCGCCTTCAAACAGGCATACCTAAAGGCCGGACCGGTCATTCTCGAACCGGTCATGAAGGTAGCTGTGGAAGGGCCTTCCGAGTTTCAGGGCAATGTCATGGGGTCCATCAACCAGCGACGGGGCCTGATCATGAGCTCTACGGAGGACGGAAATTTCACCACCATCGAGGCGGAAGTCCCGCTGTCGGAGATGTTCGGTTACGCGACGGTGCTCAGGTCCTTGACCCAGGGCAAGGCGGAATTTACCATGGAGTTTTCAAAATATATGAGACTCCCTGATTCCCTGGCAGAGGTACTCAAGACAGACTTAAGCAAGAAAAAAAGGAGATAAAAAATAGTGAAAGATTTCATTTCGGTCAGTCCGCTGAAGATCCTGGAAAAATCATCACACGGGCAGTTAGGGCCGGGGAACCTGGGCGTCCTCGTGGCCCGGGCCGGAGTCGGCAAGACCGCCTGTCTCATTCATATCGCGTTTGATAAGATTTTTCGTAAGGAAAAGCTGGTCCATATTTCTCTTGAAGAGGGGCCGGAGAAGGTGGCCTCCTACTATAACGTCATCTATTCCGACCTGCTGAAGGCCCTGCGTATGGATGATGATGAATACCGGTTTCTCATGGAGCGCAACCGGATGATCCTTGCGTATCTCAATCAAAGCTTCGACCTGGCGCGTCTTGAGGCCAGTCTCAAGAACCTGGCAGAGCGTCTTGACTTCAAGCCTGACACCCTCATTATCGATGGCCTGGACTTTGAAAGTGCCGGAAGGCCGGTGTTCGAGGGACTGAAGAAAATGGCCGAGGAATTTGGAGTAGAGATATGGCTCTCAGCCCTGTCCCATCGCCACATCAGCGAGGTCAACGAGAGGGGCATCCCCTATCCCTGCGATGAACTGGATGACCTCCTCAGCATCGTTATCCAGTTGCAGCCCGAGCGGTCAGGCATCCTCCTGAGACTCCTGAAAGACCACGACCGTTACCAGATCCCGGAGAACAGCATCGGACTGGACCCCAACACCTTTCTGGCCCTGGAGTGAGGAAGGGGAAATGAAGGTCAATTGCCAGGAACATCGGCGATCCATGGAACTGCTGGGTCTCAAGCTGAGACTGGAAAAGGGCACTATAGACCCGAAAGAACGGGACGAGATCGAGAAACGGATCCGGGCGCTCGAAAAGGACCTCAATCTTGATTGACCCTGTTTCTGGCGGTATTCATTGGTCAGCGACAAGACGACATCCCAAGCGAAATGCCATGCGCCGGCAGCAGTCATAACATACTCATGTCAATTTTGGTCGTGACGCATCCCACCCGCCCTGAACCGTCCCGTCCCTCTTACCCGTATTCTGGGACTTAGGAAGGCTTCAATCTTCTTTTCACCATCCTTTAAATCATCACGTGAATTCATCCCGTGAAAGTGCACGTATTTTTTTATCCAATCGCAATATGTCCTCTCGCTATGGATTGAATAGTGATGCAGACGCATCACATCCCTTACTTCATCCAGTATCCTACGGCTTTTTGTCAGGGGCATAATATACTAAATTGTCCTTGTAATTGTTGCTGATTATTTGGCCTTTTTTGTCTAAAATGATCTGATTCGATTATCTTTCTTATTGCAATTATTCTGTATTTGCCTCATAAATTAAAATTGATATCGGCACAAGGCAAATTTGCCCGAAAAATCTATTAATATGAACTTATCAGGGCAAATCTACTTGCTAATCAACGTTCGCTTTCGGGGAATAATGAAACCAGGATCGAAGGATAAGAAAATAGAAATATTGATTTCTGGAATAGAGCTTTCGGAATTACAGCGCCATACTTCCTCAATGGCTGAGGCTTTTGGTCTTGATCGCCGAATTGACAATTATCAAGGGAAGCGTCCTATAGGGTTTTATAGATGGGATTTAGACTGTTTGATTGATGTTATTGATATTGTTTTGGATGACCCAAGGGATTATCCTGACAGAAATAGCGAAGAATATAAGGCATTAAAAAGACTTCATGTTCGATTGAAAGATGAATATCAGAGAAATTTTGATTAATCAAAAAGCGAACAAATCACTGGTGCCGACCCAAAAAGCCGGGCGGCACAGTTCAACCGTTATGAATGTTAAATAGACACCGGAGAAATTTTTAAATGAAAATGAACAGAAAATTGGTAAAGAAAATTAGTACGGGCGAAGAAGTAGACGATGGATATGTTCAAGCGGAAAAGAATGAATTAATCTCAATGATTTGGGAAATTACGAAGGATAATTGGTCTTTTGTGAGAGGGCAAGATGTTAAACGACGATTACAAAGAGATGTTGCAACTATTGTTAGAAGAACAAGTTGATTTCATGATAGTGGGTGCATATGCTTTAGGTACTCATGGGTATCCGAGAGCTACCGGAGATATCGATATTTGGGTAAAACCAAATAGTGTAAATTCAAAGAAATTATACAGGGCATTAGGACGATTCGGCGCTCCCCTTGGTCAAATTCAAGCCGATGAATTTTCAACTGAAGGAATTATTTTCCAGATCGGTGTGATTCCCCGTAGAATAGACCTCATCACGAAGATTGACGGGGTTACATATGAAGAAGCTGATGAAGATAAAATTATTGTTGAAATTGAAGATTTAAAAATACCCGTAATATCTTTAGAAAAGTTCATCAGAAATAAAATGGCGACAGGAAGAGAAAAGGATCAACTTGACATAAAAGCATTAACAAGAAAGAAAAATTCATAACCATTCGCTGATATGGATTATTCATCCTTGCTCAGCAGGAGGCGATGGATGAATTGGGTGGTGGTGTAGACCTTGAACTTCTGACTCCTGAGTTTGGCATTGCTGAGGTTATGGACGCAGGAGTTGCATTCGGTGAGGAGGATCTCGGCCCCCACCGCGTCCACCTCCTCCAGCCTTCGCCGGGCCATGGCAATGGAATTGGCCGGGTAGGCCCCCCGTACCCCCCCTCCGGCGCCGCAGCACAGGGCGTTCACGCGGTTGTTGAGGAGTTCCACAAAGTTGGGCGCTATGCTCTGAATGGTCTTTCGTGGCTCGTCGTAGATGCCCACATGTCTTCCCAGATCGCAGGGGTCGTGGTAAGTGACCTTTTTGTCGGTTTTGACCCCAAAGTCGTACTGGCTGATGAACTGGGAGAGGTGGACCACTTCAATGCCCTGCTCCTTGAGGTCCGCGTACTGGGGCTTCTCGTTGAAGGTCCGGAAGCAGTAGGGACAGCCCGTGATGACGGTTTTACAACCCGTGGCGAGAATGCGGTCCACGTTGGTTTTTATGTGACCCTCCTGAATGGCATAGCCCAGATCTTCCAGGACGCCGGAGCAGCAGGCCTCGTCAATGAGGGTATAGTCCACCTGCAGGTGATCCAGAAGGGCCAGGGTCTCTTCCGTAGCTTCCTCCTCCCGGTAGGAACCCACACATCCCACAAAGAACACATATTGTGCCTTCCGGTTGCGCTCTCGTCCAAAATCCGGGGGCCCCTCTTCCCCGTAGATATTGGGGCTCGTCTGGAGCACCTTGTTCATCCCCACAAAGGCCGGATGACAGGAGCCCATACTGACCATATCCTTTCGGACGCTCTTGATGATCTCAGGCACATTGACCCCTGATGGGCAGTTTTTGGCGCAGCTTGCGCACGTGGTGCACTGAAACAGGGTCTCGATCAGTTCGTCATTCAGGCGGATGTTGCCGTCCATGACCTCTTTGAGCACCAGCATCTTGCCCCGGGCATTGTAGGCCGGCCGTTTCGTGAGGCCGAAGACCGGGCAGACGGCCCTGCAAAACCCGCAACTGGAACACCGGAGCACCTGGTCCCGAAACTTCTCCACAAATTCATATGGTTTTTCCATGTTATGTCGCCTCCAGGGCCATCTTGCCGGGGTTGAGGATGTTGTTGGGGTCAAATAGCCGTTTGATGCCCCTCATATATTCCATGCTCTTGGCGTCGTGTTCCATGCCCATGAAGCGGGCCTTGGCCAGCCCGATCCCATGCTCCCCGGTGAGCGTGCCGCCCAACTGAATGACCTTTTCAAAGAGTTCGCCGGATGCTTCTTCCACGCGATGCACTTGCTCCGGTTTGGTCCCGTCGAAACTGATGACCGGGTGAAGGTTTCCGTCGCCCGCATGCCCCACCGTTGGGATGATCAGGTTGTGCTTCTTGGCGAGATCCGAGATGGCCCGAAGCATCTCGGGCACCTTGGACATGGGCACGGCCAGGTCCTCCACAAAGAGGTTGTTGTTGATCCGGGCCATGACCCCGTAGGCGGTCTTGCGCGCTGTCCAGAGGGCCTCGGCCTCCTGCCGGTTGTTGGCCCGCCTGACCATGGACGCCCGATTGCGCTGAAAGACTTCCAAGACCTTGTCAATCTGATATTCCGTCTCTTCCCGGGTGTAGCCATCTGTTTCGGCCACCAGGATGGCCTCCACCTCCGGCAGATTGAGGGTGGTGTTCTGGTTGATGGCCTTGAGGGTTTGCTGATCCACGATCTCCAGGGCGCAGGGCAGGATGCCGGAGTGCATGATCTGGCTGATGGCCCTGCCGGCATCCTCCAGATCGTCGAACATGGCCATGGCCGTGGAGATCAGGGGCGGTTTGGGATTGATCTTGAGGATGATCTCGGTAATGACCCCCAGGGTCCCCTCCGATCCCACAAAGAGCCTGGTCATGTCGTATCCCGAAGAGCTCTTCATGCATCGGGACCCGGTGCGCATGAAACTGCCGTCTGGCAGGACTACCTCCAGGGCCAGCACATAGTCCTTGGTGGTCCCGTACTTGGCCCCCTTGATCCCGCCGGCATTGGTGGCCACGTTGCCGCCCAGGGTGCAGACGCTGCCGCTGGCGGGGTCCGGGGGGAAGAAAAACCCGTGGGGAGCCAGCTTCCTGTCGAGATCCGCATAGACCACCCCGGGCTGAACCACCACGAGGCGGTCCTCGATGTTGATCTCGAGGATCTTGTCCATCCGGCCCATATCCATGATCAATCCGCCCCTTTCGGGTACGGCCAGGCCAGCCAGGGAGGTCCCGGCCCCCCTGGCGATCACCGGAAACCGCTCCTCATTGGCCAAACGAAGAATGGCCGCCACGTGCTCTCTCGTCAGGGGCCAGACAGCGGCATCTGGCCGGTGTTTGAACTCAGAGGCATCCTTGGCATAGGCAATCCGGTCAATGAGGCTGTCCGTAAAATTCTCCTTGCCCACAATGGCCTTGATGGCGCCTTTTATCTCTTCATCCATCTGTTGCTTTTCCTTTCATATGTCGTTCCGGGTTAGGCCTCTATCGAATGAGGAGCGGTTTCTGCGGTTAGAAGGCCTTGATCCAGGATAAATTTCACCGCGAGCCGGCTTGCCTTTCCCACAACATC
>CAYPDL010000083.1:15064-18028 GCA_964409475.1 uncultured Desulfobacteraceae bacterium
GAAACCAGATTTCCAGATCCGTCAAATTCCAGATCAAAAGGGTCTCCATCTATGTCTATCGCAGACCCTTTCTCGATGGATTCGAGGCACCCCGTTGAGACGGCGATGGCGTTGAGTTCAAGCGTGTTCTTGATATGGACCATGCGAAGATCATCCAGAGAATAAGGCCTCAAGGTCATGAGGGCAGCCGCGATTGCATCCCGATCGTTTTCATAGGTGAGCGGAATTTTGCCTGCTTCGGGGCAGCAGGAGGTCAGGCAGTTGATGGCCGTTACTTCAAAGTCCATCTTGTCCACCAGCCTGCGGGTGGTGAAATCAGCCTGGCCAATGCCGAGTGCACTTCCTTCTGTCCCTTCTGTGAGATCCCGGACAAAGATACGGGTGACCCTTGGAAGGGGTCTTCGGGCCCCGTAGGCGCAGACATCCCGTCCCACCACATTGGGATCAATCCCCTCGCCGCTGATATCCTTTCCCATCTCATCAATGATCAGCAGATCAATCTCGTCCAGGGGCAGCAGGGGCAGGCTTTCTCTGGCCTTCTTCAGCAGTTCCGTCTCCATGGCCTCGATTTCCGGGGCCGGCGCCATTTTCAACAGGCAGGTCTCATGGTCCTGATTCTCCAATAGGCCTACCCCGAAAAGGACCCTGCAGCGTTTCAGCAACTCCTTTCCAGCCGTGCTGATGATGGTGAACTGATCCCGGACAAGGGAGAGCCGATGGTAATGCTCCGCCCCCTTCTGGTTTCCCATTCCAATGGCCATCATCTTAACAAGGCCGCTCTCCGTAGGCCCGATGAAATTGGTGTGGGGCTTGATCCGGTTGATGAGGACAATGCCTGCGGCCTCATGGGCCAGCCGGTCCACGAAGAGGGGAATGCCGTCGGCCTCGCCCATGGGAACCACGTCCATGGTGGCCTCCACAGGGGCGCCCACACTCTCCTCCGTGATGCCCCTCAGCCTCAGCACCTCCTTCTGCCCTTCAGCCGTTGCCCCGCCGTGCGAACCCATGGCCGGGGTCACAAAAGGCCTGCACCCGGCCGCCTTGAGCCTCGAAACGACATCCCGGACAACCACCGAGAGATTGGCGATCCCCCGGCTCCCGGCACCTACGGCCACCCTGCCCCCCACCGGCAGAGCCAGCCTGTCTGTGAGCAGGCTCCACTCCCGCTCTATCTCATTCAACACATCTATTGCCGGCGGCACCCGAAACCGCTGACGAACCATCCGCATCTTTGGAAGCTGCAACTTCCGGGCAGGCATGGCGCCCATATCCTTTCCTCCTCATGATCTTGTAATAGTGATCCCTTTTTTATACATGGAAAAGTAATGAATTGCACCTAATCTCTCCGCACGATCTCGTCAGGCGGATGGTTCTTCAACCCCGCTGGCATAGCAGGGCCAGGGAAAATTGAAAAGCCGACAAGTCGTTCGTCATTCCCAGTAAGTTAAATCCGTGGGCCTCTTTATGGCCCTTTTTTTCGGGTCCTGGGGTGTCGAAGATGGTCTGTGAAGAGGGTAAAGGTGGCCCCTGCGATGGGTCGAATCTGGCTGACCCTGAATATGAGTTCACCGTGGCTGATGGGTTCCACAGGGCGAACCTCTCGAAATTTCTTTAGAAAAAAGCCTGCTGAAATGAACCGGATAAGCCCTGAAATCAGGAAGATGGCGGGCAGAGCCGAGACCGGCGTCCATGTCCAGTGCCCCAACGAGAAAGACTCCGGCAGTTGATTCGCCACAAGACCGCCGCACAGGGAGCCCACGAAGAGGCAGATGCCGTTGATCAGTCCCTGGTAGGCAACACATCGAGCGCGTTTGGCAGGGGTGACCGCGTCAAACAGAAAATTGGCTGCAGAAAGACTGAACCCTGCCCATACAAGCCCGGCATAAGCCTGAATGGCGATCAGATATGCGAGGTGGGTGGATACCAGCCAGAGTATGGGAACCACACCCACCCCCCACCCGCAGAGGTTGAGGATTTTTTTGGTGCCGAAACGATCGGTCAGGTCCCCCCAGTATCGGAAGGTGAGGAATTGGGAGATGATGGCCACTGCCGTTACCAGTGTGAATTGAAGATAGGAGAAATTGAGGTCCCTCAGCATATACAAGGCGAAGTAAGGGCCTGAAAAGGCAACGCCGAAATTGACGGTCCCCACAAAAAACACGAACTTGGCAAAATTGGAATGGGGTGAACGCCTCAGAAATTGTCTGAAGGTGAATACCTGTTCCGGCGACAGTCTGAATGCGGGGTCCGCATACCTGGCAAGCCAGCGTACGGAATTCAGCCTGGCTGCGAGGGCTGCCAGGAAGATGATCAGGTAGCCCCAGACCACCTGGTTCTGTCCGGAAAAGATCTGCAAGACCCCGCCCCCTGCAATGAGGGCAATAAAGGTGCTCATCCCGCAGAACCGGTTGCGGTTGCCGAAAAAGCGTCCCCTGATGTCTGGAGGCACCAGATCGCCGATCAGGCTGTTCCACACCGGCACCACCGCCCCGTTGGTTCCATGGTAGAGGACCACCATGCCGATGAGGAGCCAGACCGCCAACTCTCCGCTGCCGAAGAGAAAGGGGATAAGGGAGATCGGGAGCCATAGAAGTCCCTGGGACATGGCCCCTGCCACGATGATGCGACGACGACTGGTAAACCGGTCCATAGAGATGGCGCTTGCCCACTGCATCAAGGCCCCGAAAAGCTGCGGGAGGGTGGCCAGAGTGCCAACCTGAAGGGTAGTTGCCTGCAGGAATATGCCAAAGGGTCCCAGGTAGGTCTCGCCTGCCCCCAGCATGACCGCATGGGACACCCCGTCGTGCATGGAGGCGCGAAGAGAAGGGTCGGATTCTTCTTTCCTTGCCAAAATCTTTGAGGACATGGATTTCTTGGACATATGCGAATCAAGTAAGCCTGGAAACTCTGTTACTCAAGTTTCGCACCCCTTCGCGTTCCAGACCGGGAGGTATCAGGTCCGTG